>CAXBHV010000090.1:0-11286 GCA_963974855.1 uncultured Rhodopirellula sp.
GAATCTATATTGAAGAGTCGGGCACGATTGTTCAAGGCAACTACATCGGCACGGACGTCACTGGAACCGTAGACCTCGGAAACACCAAGGTCTCGACGTCCGAGGGCAGCATTCGAATTCTCAATGCAACCGGCGCGACGATCGGGGGTACCGATGCAGTAAACGATGGGAACATCATTGCGTTCGGCGGTGGCGACGGCATCCTATTACAGGGAACCAGCACAGGCATTGCGATCCTCGGGAACTCGATTCACTCGCATGCCGGCTTGGGCATTGATTTGGGTGACAATGGTGTCACGACCAACGATGGCCAATTCTCCGACACTCCCGATCAAGATACGGGCGCCAACAATCTACAAAACTTCCCCGTGCTCTCGTCGATCACCGCGGGCCCCACGCCTGCCGTGTTTGGTTCGCTCAAATCGACCCCCAGTCGCACGTTTCGCATCGAGTTTTTCGCTAGCTCCAGCGCCGACGCCAGCGGCTATGGCGAAGGGAAGCGATTCATTGACTCTATCGAAGTTACCACCAATGCGACCGGCGACGCCGCCATTGGTCACTATCTGGACGGCTTAATCGCCACCGGTGAAAAGGTCTCGGCGACTGCGACCGATTTGACGACCAACGATACGTCCGAATTCGCGGCCAACATTACCGCAACCAACAACGCGCCGGTTTTAAACAGTGGTCAAAGCCCCGTACTGACTGCGCAAAGCGAAGATAGCGGTCCGCCTTCCGGGACCGTCGGATCATTGATCTCGTCGCTGGTTGATTTTGCGTCGCCGGCGGGTCAAGTCGACAACGTCACTGATTCCAATCCCGGTGCCGCGCTGGGGATAGCCATCACGGCGGTCAACACGACCAACGGCAGCTGGTACTACAGCACCGACGGGGGCAGCAGTTGGAACGCGTTGGGCGCCGTCAGTGACACAAACGCACGACTGCTAGCCGCCGATGCCAATACCCGGCTCTATTTCCAACCCAGCGCCAACTACAACGGCACGATCGCCGACGCCATCACCTTTCGGGCGTGGGATCAAACCAACGGTAACAATGGGGGCACATCGCCTATTACGCTGGTGTCCTACAATGTGATGGATACGTTTACCAGCACGCTGTACAGCAACAATAATGGTTCGGAGTCGTGGAGTACGAACTGGGTCGAATCGGACAGTGCCGGAGGGGGTGCATCGGATGGGCGTTTTCGTGTCTCCGGTGGCAAGCTCAGCATGCAGGTGGCAAATGCCAACGACAACATCTATCGCGAGGTCAACCTCTCTGGTGCATTGAATGCGACGTTCTCCTTTTCATACACCAGTGGACTGGGAGCAACAGCGACAGTACACGCTCAAGTATCCAATGATGGAGGAGCAACCTACTCCACTTTGGCTGGAGGGGTGTTTAATTCCAGCACCAATACAGGCAGTGGTACGAAGAGCTTCGATATCAGTTCCGAGATGGCAGCCAATACGAGAGTTCGCTTCTTCGTTGTCTCAGGAGAAACAGGCGCAGGCAACAATTCGTTTTCGGTAGACAACGTCCAAGTGACCTATGATCGGCCCGGCGGTGGCACTACCGCCTTTTCGCTCGCCACCGACACCGCCAACTTGACGATCAACGCAGTCAACGATGCGCCGGTGTCCAGCGGTGCAACGCCTGCCTCGATCAACGTTGGCGAAGACAGCACGAACTCGACCGCCGTGTCGCTAGGAATGAGTGGGCTGAGCTACGGTCCCGGTGGCGGTAGTGACGAGTCGGGTCAGACGCTGACCTACACGATCACCAACATTCCGTCGCACATCACGCTATGGCGTGCCGATGGCACGACGCAAGTCAACAACAACGCAACGCTTACGCTGTCCGAGTTGCAAGGCTTGAAGTACAAGACCGTGGCGGACGCCTACGGCAGCGGCAACCTGACCTGGACCGTGCAAGACAGCGGCGGCACCGCAAACGGCGGCGTCGATACGTTGACACAATCGCTCGCCATCACGGTCAACGCGGTTAACGACGCTCCGGTGGCCGTGGATGACTCGTATTCGGTAGACGAAGACACCACGTTGGTGGTCGGTCCGGCCACCGGCAATCTGGTGAATCACTGGGAAATGAACGAGGGTGGCAGCAACCAGACCACTGCCGACTCGGGTTCACTCGGAAACGACGCTACCTTGGGAGCCGACGCCAGCGTCAACACCGACGACCCGAATTGGACGACCGGACATCTCGGCGCCGGTGCACTCTCGTTCGACGGCACGAGCGACTATGTCGCCACCTCCAGCACGGTCTTAAAAACCGCGACGAGCTTCACGCTGTCGACTTGGTTCCAGACGACCACGACATCCGGGCAGCAGCACATTTTGTGGCAAGGGTACAGCGGCGGCAACGGTTACGGTTCCGCTCCGGGTACCACCGCGGAATCCGAGATGGGGCTGACGATCGGAAACTATAACGAAGCCAATAAAATTGTGTTCTTCATGGGCTACGACGTGCCGGCCAACGGAGCCGACGCGATCATGATCGTTTCGTCATCGGACTTCACCGACACAACTCAGTTTCATAATGTCGCCGTCATCGTGACCGATTTGGGCGGTGGAACCTACAGTGCGTCGCTGTATGTCGACGGAGTGCTAGAGGGGACGGACACAGGCACTCAGAACGACCGCTCGCAATGGGGTGCGCTGCAAATTGGCAAACCGGGAGCGAACTCGCGTTATTTCAGCGGCCAAATCGATGACGTTCGCATCTACGACACCGCACTTTCCGAGGCGGAAGTACAAAACATCGCGCACTCCGGCGTGTTGCAGAACGATTCGGACATCGACAGCGCCTTGCTGAGTGTTAACACCGGCGTCGTAACGGGGCCAAGCAACGGCACCCTCAGCATCAACGCCGATGGATCATTTAGCTACACGCCCGATACCAATTTCAGCGGCACCGATACGTTTACTTACAAGACGACCGATGGCACTCTGGATTCCAATGTCGCCACCGTGACGATCACGGTCAATTCGGTTAATGACGCCCCCGTGACCACCGCGTCTGGAGGAACGACCGCATACACCGAAAACGCAGACGTAACCGTCGTTGATTCGGCACTGACTATCACCGACGCGGACCTCGGGGATTTCGACGGGGGTTCGTTGAGCGTCACGATCTCGGCGAACGGTTCTGCGAATGATCGCTTGACGATTGTCCCAGGCGGCAATATCACGATGGTGGGGAACAACGTTTACCACAGTGCTGTGTTGGTCGGCAGCGTCAGCGGCGGCATCGGAACATCGCCTTTGATGATTTCGTTTAACGCCAACAGCACGCCAGGAATCGCGCAAGAGGTAGGGCGACAAGTCGGCTATTTCAATGTCTCGGATAATCCGGCAACCACCGCACGGACGATCGACTTTGTCGTGGCCGATGGTGACGGTGGCACCAGCAACACGTCACAAAAGCTCGTCTCGGTAGCTGCGGTCGCGGACGCGCCGATCGCGGTGGACGATCATCATGGATTGTCCTTTGATGGCGTCGATGATTACGTCAGCTTGGGAAGCGATACGGATCTCGTCTTTACCAGCACGATGACGATGGAAGTCTGGGCTCGTCCGACGGCGTATCCGGCTGCGTCGAACGTCATATTGAACAAAGAGGGTGAATATGAAATCGGAATCTCTTCGACCGGCAGCCTGATGTGGGCCTTCGCCAACACCACCCCGGGTTGGAGTTGGCATGACACAGGCTATGTCTTGCAATTGAACGAGTGGGCGCACATCTCGGTGACTTACGACAATGGCACGATCAATACATATGTCAACGGAAACAATGTTGAAACGTACTATGGTTCGGGTGCTATCGGCGATGCACATCCGACCAAGAATGACCTACGCGTAGGCAGTCGCGAAAACAGTCCTGCGGGGCAATACTTTGCTGGTGAAATTGACGACGTCCGCATGTGGAGCACCGTTCGCACGCAAACGGAGATCCAAAACAACCTTGACGCCACACTTACGGGCGTCGAAACAGGACTGGCGGGCTACTGGAATTTCAATGAAGGTGCGGGTGTCGACGCCAACGACTTGACGGGCAACTCCGCCAAAGGCACGCTGATCGGCGGCCCCACCTGGACCGGTTTTTCCACCGACCAGAATTCAACACTAAGTATTGGTGCGAGTAGCGGCGCCGTCAGCAACGACATCGATGGCGAAGGCGATACGTTAACCGTCAGCCAGGTGCAGGGCTCGGTAGCGAGTGTCGGCAGCCAAATCATGCTCGGATCGGGAGCCCTGGTCACGGTCAATGCCGACGGCAGTTTTGACTACGATCCCAACGGCGCCTTTGACGGTTTGGCTGCGGGAGAGATCGGGACCGACTCGTTTACCTACACCGTTAGCGATGGCAACGGAGGCACCGACACCGCGACTGTAACAATCACGGTCAACGGCATCGACGACGCTCCGACGATTGTAGCGGTCTCGGACGTGGACGATTCCGGCAATCAAGTGATCGATTTCCAAGGCGGTGACGATACGATCTCGCTATCGGGATTGCCGGTCAACACCGCCGCGGGAACCGACGTGACGATCGAGTTCTGGATGAACTGGGATGGCGTCGATAACGTGATGCCATTTGGATTCGGATCTTACGACTTGTGGTTGACGGGTGGCAATTTTGGCTACAACACCGGCAGCGGAGACCTGTACGGGATCAGCAGTGCGGGTCTGGCAACCGGATGGCATCATGTCACCGCCGTGTTTCGTAACGGTGACGCGACTGGCAGCCGACTGATCATCGATGGCGTTGAACAGACGATGACCCAGCGGTTGGGTACCCCCAGCAACGGAAACGCGTTTGCATCCTCCAACGCGAAAATTTCGGGATGGAACAACAACGTTGCTTACAAGTTTGATGGCCAAATTGACCAGGTCCGAATTTGGAACGGCGGGCGAAGCGAGACGCAGGTTCGTGCGGACATGTTCACCGAGCTGTCGGGGCCTCAAACGGGACTGGTCGCTTCGTACTCGTTCACCGGCGCGACCACGGGTGCGGGCGGTGTGATCGACGACAGCGGCAATGGTCACCACGGCACAATGGGCGGGATGACTGCGGCGAACGTGATCAGCGGCAGCGGGTTTTCGAATCTTGGCGACCAAACGGTCAACGAAGACGCTCTTGTCACTTTACAAGTCTCCGCGTTTGATCCTGAAAACAGTGCGTTGACTTACACGTGGACTCAAACCTCCGGGCCCGCCGTCACGCTGAGCGACGCGAATGCCGAAAAGCCAACTTTTACGGCGATTAATCAACCCGCCGATTATCAAGTCGTCTTTACGGTGGACGCTTCCGACGGAACAAATACCACCACGGAAACCGTCACCATCACGGTCAACGCAATTAATGATGCCCCCAGCGGTGTGGATAACACAGTCACCACGCTCGAAGACACCGACATCCCATTCACCGCCGCCCACTTTGGGTTCAGCGACGCGGCCGAAAACCACAACTTCAACGCCGTTCGCATCACCAGCCAAACGGCTAGCGGGACACTTTACGTTGACGCGGACAACGACGGCGTGATCGATGCGGGCGAGACGGTGGTCGCAGGTACCTATGTCAGTATCGCCGACATTAACGCAGGACGATTGAAGTACAAACCGCTGGCCGATGAGAATGGCGCGGCGTATGCCGAGTTCACGTTCCAAGTGCAGGACGATGGGGGAACGAGCGGTGGCGGTCAGGATACCGACACGACCCCAAACACGATGACCATCGACGTCACCGCCGTGAACGATGCACCTGTGCTTGATAACTCGGGCACCCCAATTTTGTCCACAATCACCAAGTACCAGACCGATAACGACGGCCAATCGGTCGCTTCGATCATCGCCAGCGCGGGTGGTGATCGCATCACCGATCCTGATGCCGGGGACAACGAGGGAATCGGGATTACGTCGCTGTCCAGCGGCAACGGAACCTGGCAATATTCAACCGATGGTGGTAGTTCATGGAACGCGGTCGGTACGGTGACAAATTCATCCGCATTGCTGCTTCGTGATACCGATCTGGTTCGATTCGTTCCCAATCCGGCTAACGGGACGACCGCCAGCTTCACGTTCCGTGCCTGGGACCAAACCAGCGGCACCGAGGGCACCAAGGTCAATGTTTCGGTCAACGGCGACGCGACCGCGTTCAGTACCGCGAGCGAAACCGCGAGTATTACGGTCGTGGATGTCAATGCGGCGCCGGTGCTCGATAACAGCAAAGCCCCGGCGCTGGATGCAACAAACGAAGACGCTGGTGTTCCCTCGGGAACCGTCGGAACGTTGGTGTCATCGCTGGTTGATTTTTCAAGTCCAGCGGGCGAGGTGGACAACGTCAGCGATACGGACAGCGGTGCTGCATTAGGAATCGCGATCACGGCGGTCGATACCACCAATGGAACCTGGTTCTACTCGATCGATAACGGCAGCACCTGGAATGCGCTGGGGGCGGTGAGCAATGCGAACGCCCGTTTGCTATCCGCTGATGCCAACACGCGACTCTATTTCCAGCCCAACGCGAACTACTTTGGAACCCTTGCCAATGCGATTACCTTCCGAGCTTGGGATCAAACCAGTGGCAGTAACGGCGGGTTTGCTGACACGAGCTTTACGTCGGGCACGTATTTAGACACGTTCAGCGCCATTTCGTACAGCAATAACAATGGTTCGCTTTTATGGTCAACCGATTGGATCGAAAACGACAGCGGCGGTGGCGGTGCGTCGGGAGGTAAGTACTTTATCTCCGGCGGCTTGCTGAATGTCGGTGAATCCAGTGCAACGAAATACATCTATCGCGAGGCGAACTTAAGTGCTGCAAGTACCGCGACACTTTCCTTTGATCTGACCACCAACAACCTGGGAGGAGGCGGAGCGATTCATGCTCAAGTCTCGTCCAATGGCGGCAGCACCTGGACCACGCTATTAGCAATCACAGCGGGAACGGGCACCGGAACCAAAAGTTTCGACATCTCGTCGTACACCGCGTCGAACACGCAAATCCGTTTCTACGACAACAGCGGCGGTGGAAAAGAAATCCTGGTTGACAATGTCCAAATCGCGGTAACGACTTCGCTGTCCGGCGGAACCACCGCATTTTCATCGGATACCGATACCGCAAGTTTGACGATCAATCCGGTCGCGGACACTCCTACGGTGACGAGCGCGACCACGGACGAAGACACGCAATCCAGCAGCGGGCTGGTGATTTCGCGGAACGCGGCTGATGGTGCTGAGGTGACTTACTACAAGATCACCGGTATCACTAACGGCACACTGTACAAAAACGATGGCGTGACTCAGATCACCAACGGATCGTTCATTACCGTGGCCGAAGGTACCGCCGGGCTGAAGTTCACTCCTGACGCCGATTTCAACGGAACCGGAAACTTTACGATCCAAGCCTCAACTTCCAACAATGACTCGGGACTCGGAGGCAGTACCACGGTTGCCAATGTGACCGTGGATCCCGTCAATGATGCACCGGTGATTAGCGGTGGACCGGATACGCTTGGGCTGACCGAATCCGATGCCGGTCTGACGGGAAGCGGTTCGTTCACAGTCAGTGACGTTGACACGACTGACAACGTCACGGCAGCCGTCGATTCGGTTACTGTTGGCGGCACGGGATCGGGCAGCGTGCCCGTTGGCTTGGACAATAGCACACTGCAAAGTTTTCTGTCGGTCACTCCCACCGCCATTCTCGATGGAACCGAGAACAGCGCCACACTTACCTGGAACTTTAATAGCGGTAGTGAAGCGTTCAACTTCCTGGCTACCGGCGAAACCTTGATCCTGACCTATACCGTCAGTGCCACCGATGATAACGGCACGCCACTCAGCGATACTGAGACGGTCACGGTGACGATCACGGGAACAAACGATGCGCCGGTGATCGGTTCCAACGGAGGCGGCCCCACTGCGGCGATTAGTGTCGATGAAAATACGACGGCAGTCACAACCGTCACTTCGACTGACGTCGATAGTACAGCAGCGACCTATACCATCAGTGGTGTGGATGCAGGGATATTCTCGATCGGTGGAACGTCCGGAATTCTAACATTTACGGCCGCACCCGACTATGAAGCCCCGCTCGATTTCGACGGTGACAACGTTTACGAAGTCACAGTGCAAGTCAGTGACGGTGCGGGAGGTACTGATACCCAGGCGATTTCAGTCACGCTGCAGAATACCATTGATACTTCGTTCGATGGACCATCCACACTGATTTATTCAGAAAGTGGTGGCACCACGCCCCAGGCGAGCGATTTCAATGGAACGGACTTTAGCGTTGCGGTTGGGACAAGCAATATTGACGGGCCGTGGCGCGTCCTGGCCGGATCAGAGTCACCAGACCGTGACGAGAAAATCGTGGTCGGGGTCGATGCGGCAGGTAACCTCAGCGGCCAGATGTGGGATGGGACCAGCTGGACCGCGTTTACGTTTAATGATTTCGCAACCGTCAGCGACTCGACCAAACACGGATTTGCGGTCCAGTACGAATCATTATCCGGCGATGCCATCCTGGTCTGGAACAACGGCACGACGGGTACCTCTGGACTGTCCTACAAGGTCTGGAACGGCATCACATGGTCGGCCACCAACACGATCACAACCCCCGTCACAGGTGAACCTTCGCAGTTACAACTTGCGACCGCGCCCGATTCGGATGAGTTGGTGCTAGTCGGAAGCAACGCCAGCAACCAGGACTTCGCCATTGTCTGGGACGGTGACAATTGGGGGAACGCTCAGACTCTTTCGACGATCGCGGGTGCGAGCAACACCGAAATCGCGGTTGTTTATGAGCAACAAAGCGGTGATGCGATGGTTGTCTACGGTGACAATACGTCAAACGCACATTATCGCATTTGGAACGGATCGACATGGGGTGCTCAACAGGACCTGACACCACCGGGCGGCGTCACGGGGCAAGTCACTTGGTCCAGCGTCGCATCGGATCCCACCAGTGACCGGATTGCCTTCTCGGCTCATACGGCCAACAACGAGACTTGGTTGGCCGTCTGGAACGGCAGCAGTTGGGGCGACAAACTATTGGCCTCAACCTCTGAGAGCAACAATACGTTCCGTAGTGTCGCGGTCGAGTTCGAATCGCAGTCGGGCGACCTGCTGGCGGTCTATACGGAAAACGACAACCGATTCAGTTATCGCACCTGGGCCAACGGCAGCGGATGGTCAGCCGAAGCGGTGGGTGTGGACCTTCGAGAAGCCGTTCGAACGATCACACTTACCAGTCGCCCTGAGACCAATCAGATCATGCTGACGGCACTCGACGCCGGTGGCGACATCAACAGCCCGCTTTGGGACGGACGATCCTGGAGCGAGCGGAATGAGGTTGAAAACAACTCCGGTGAAACAACCACTCAGCCGTTCTTGTTTCTTTGGGACGAAAATCCCGCCTACTTGACGGCCGCTGCCAATGACACGGCGTTCTGGTTAAGCACCGACGGGGATGTAAACTCTAAAGGTGCCGCAGGCCTCAACTCATGGACCAGCGGTGAAGTTATTGCGTTGGGCGATCCTAACCTGAAGTTGGAACCGGTAGACGGAATCACGACCGCAACCGCCACATCCGTTTTCAATTTAGATAATTTTGGCGGCGACACCAAAATCGATGCTCTGCATTACGTCGGCGCAAATATCCAGGTAGGCAGTTCTAACTTTAATCTGCTTGCCGGTGACATCCTGTTTTCCACGCAGGACACCGAGACGTTGGTCAGCACGAATACACTGACAGTCGCTAATTCCGATATCATTGTCTTCCGCGCCGACGTGGCAGGCGACTATTCCTCGGGAAGTTTCTACGTCTTGTTGGAGAATCCGACGGGTCAAGATCTGAATAGTATTTCGCTAGTCGAAAAGAACACTGTGGTCGGCGACACCACGCTGCAGGCGGGTGACTTCCTGATGAGCACCGGCACTTCCCTGTTGCTATACGAAACGATCAACGTTGGGGCCGGTACGACCAGCGGCACGGTAAAAACGTTGCTAGATGGTTCGGACGCCAACGTTAATTTGGATGAAGACATCAATGGCGTCGAACTGTACGAATCGGACACCGTCATCGGGGGACACACGATTCTTGCGGGTACGATCCTCGTTTCGATCGACAGAGATAGCAACGTTGGCAGTAACAGTCTAAGTATCAAAAAGCACGATTTGGTTGCACTTACGGTCACGCAAACGACGCTGGTTGCGGGGTCGGGCAATGGCGCTGTGACAGCCCAATTGATCATGGATGGATCGGACATCGGTCTGACAGGAGGAGCTGAAAAGATCTCCGGATTTACGGCAATTCCGAACAATCAGGCACCTACCGATATTGCGCCCAACAGTATGTCGGTCAATGAAAACACAGACACATCCAGCGGCTACAGCGTTGGTACCCTGACGGCAACCGACGTGGATGCCGGCGAAACGTTTACTTATAGCATTGTCGGTGGAACCGATGCTGCCAAATTCTCGATTGGCGGCGGCAGCAACAACGAACTGGTCCTGACTGACGGCACACTCGATTTCGAGTCGCAGTCGTCCTACAGCGTCACCGTACGGGTGACGGACTCGGCATCAAACGTCTACGAAGAAACGCTGACAGTTAGCGTCAATGACTTGAACGAAGCTCCGGTAATTACCGGAGGTCCGGATACGGCTGGACTTACCGAAACCGACAACGGCCTGACTAGCAGCGGTACGTTAACGGTGACGGATCAGGATACTTCCGATTGGGTCACCGCAGACGTGGATTCGGTTGGGATCAGCGGCACCGGAAGCGGCAGCGTGCCGCTGAGTTTGACGAATACGATATTGAAAGGCTTCATGTCGGTCAGCCCGACTGCGATCCTTGATAATACAGAAACTACCAACACGTTGACCTGGAACTTTAACAGCGGTACCGAAGCTTTCGACTTTTTGGCCACTGGCGAGACCTTGGTCCTGACATACACGGTCAGCGCGACCGACGATGACGGCACGCCGCTGAGTGACACTGAAACAATTACGGTTACGATCACAGGCACCAACGATCAACCGACGATTACTGTCGTTGATGTCGCCGGTGCGGTCATCGAAGACGCATCCACGCCGAACCTAACCGACAGCGGCAGCGTGACCTTTGCCGAAGCCGACGCGACAGACTTGATCAACTCATCGGTTGCATTGAGTGGCACGACGACCACCGGACCTACGATTCCATCTGGGTTGGCGACGGCACTGGCCTCCAGCGTCAGTCTCACGCAAACTGGAA
>CAXBHV010000091.1:0-11279 GCA_963974855.1 uncultured Rhodopirellula sp.
TGGCCGCCCGGAGCCTCGGTTGCACAAGTGACTCGTGAATGCAACGGATGTGGTCGCTGCCGAACCCACTCGCCTGCGGAGCGTCAGTGTCCGATGTTTCGCGCTAGCCATCGCGAAGAAGCGTCGCCGCGAGCGAAGGCCAACTTGCTACGCGGCGTGCTTAGCGGGCATTTGAAAGTTGATAATCTTGCCGAAGATCGCGCCAAGGAAGTCGCGGACCTTTGTTTTAACTGTCATCAGTGTCGCGTCGAGTGCCCCGCCTCGGTCAACATTCCCAAGATCGTCGGCGAGCTCAAAGCCCAATACGTGGCTACAAATGGGTTGCCTCTTTCCGATTTGTTGCTTGGGCGAATCGATACCATCGCAGCGATCGCATCACAGCTCCCTTGGCTTGCGAACCTGTTGATTCGAGGCCGTCTTTCACGTTGGCTCGCGGACCGTTTGTTCGGGTTGTCGGCCGCTCGGGAACTGCCTCTGATCGCAAGCGAAACGTTTATGCGGTACGCCGCCAAACGTCGCTGGACAAAACTGAATCCGCATGGCGGACTCAAAGTTGCCTATTTCGTTGACCACTACGCAAATTATCACGACCCGGACATCGGCCGTGCCCTGGCTGAGATTTTGCAGCACAATGGGATTGGTTTGTATGTTCCATCAGGCCAAGTCGCTAGTGGCATGGCTCGCATCTCGGCCGGTGACATCAAGGGAGCTCGTCGCGTGGCTCGCCGCAACTTGCGTGTGCTTGCCGAAGCGGTCCGCCAAGGCTACACGATCATTGCCACGGAACCAGCCGCAGTGCTCTGTTTGAAACACGAGTATCCCAATTTGATGGATGACCAGGACGCCCATCTTGTTGCCGAAAACTCGTTCGAAGCCTGCCAGTTTTTATGGGATTTACACCAGGAATCACGACTGTCGCTCGACCTTAACACGCTGGATACGGAAATCGCGTACCATCAGCCCTGCCATTTGCGCGTACTGGATCCCGACGGTGCAGGTCCCAAGCTGATGAATCTGATTCCGAAATTTGATGTCCAGCAGATCGAAGCGGGCTGCACCGGCATGGCAGGCACGTGGGGGCTGCAACGCAAAAACTATCGAAACAGTTTGCGAGTTGGCTGGCCGCTTATTTCCGCGATGCGTTCCGCCGGCAATCGTACTGCGGCCACCGAATGCAGTGCCTGCAAGATGCAGATCGAGCACGGAGCCGGACGGAAAACCTTGCACCCGATCAAGCTCTTCGCGTACGCCTATGGCCGCATGCCCAAGCTCGAAAACGAGCTAGGAACAAAAAAGGTGTCCGACACCTTTAAGTCAAAATAGGAAAGGTGACCCGTCGACGTTGCCGAGTATTGCTCAGCAACGCGAACGAGAGTCGACAGAAGTTTTACTTCTCGCCCGCATTCTCTGCGGCGCCCATTTTGGAATCGGTGTCTTGCTGTGTCACCCTCGCAAGCCCTTCTTCATAAGCACGAATTGCCTGCGGGTCAACGCCATCGGTCACTGACCGAGGCCCTTGTTCGCTGCAACCGGCAGCGAACGCAACCAAAAGAACAAGTATTACCATCGGAATGTTTTTCATCGGAATAATTTGCCTCGCTACGAAGTAATCAGAAGGTTAAGAAATGATGGCCGAACATTGCTGCCGCCTAGAATTCGGCGTTGATGACTTCGCGACTGGCTCGGGTTCCTAGTGCACCCCAGAGGCCATAGGGGCTTGCCGAACCAGGCGCCTGAGTTCCGGTGCCGCCTAGCCAAACGTTTCCGGCTTTTGAGTCGCCTGCTTCGATGGAATCGGTGACGAACTTAACCGCGCCATCGCCCATCAGGACGTGGCATCCGCCTTGATGGCGGCTAGACATCGTGGCAACGAGCGTTGTGCCAAGTGTGTTGTAGGGACCACAGATCTCACGATTGGGAGACAAGATTGTCATGCAGCCGGAAAATAGCGGCCCTTGGTCCGCCCAGCGGTAACCTCGGGCAAATAGTGCACGAGAGACCATGAAGTATTGAGAGTCCCAAAATTGAGGCCTGTTTGCATCGATCAAGGGCTGGCATCGCGACGGATTGTTGCGAATGTTCCCGAGCGAAATGCCCGGAGCACTGGCGTTGGCGGCCGACTCGGTGACCTGGCCTCGATTGTCGTTGTCACCAAGATCGGTAATGATTTCGCCCATGGCAATCGTGTTGGACAAGCCGTCCAGGCAGTCACCAAATCGTGTCACATCAATCGGCTTGAAGAAGCCGCGGTGGGCAGCCCGCGCGTCTTCGGAGTTGTCCTTGATCGTTCGCAGATTATTCCATGGGCCAAAATAGATTTCCCAAGAAGAGTCTCCGACGCAGGCGGCGTAGTTCGTCCGCCCCAGTGCAGGAAGTCCAAACCCGGGATCGCTGGGACAGCGGTAACCGGGGAGCTCCGTCGCCCAAGGAATGTACTGAATGTCATCCGGAGTAGGCCCCATCGCCGGCCAAACTGGAGATTGGACAGCGCCATCGGTTCGCTCGGTACTCGGGTTGGAAACCTTCTCCCACATCGCTTGCTGTTCTAAGAACGGCAAGGCAGGCACTAGCATGCTCAAGCGAATTCGGTTTCCAAGAGTCGAAGGGTTGAAATAGTTCGATGCGGTTCCTGGCTGGGTGCCGGTGCCATGGGTCGGCACTTGGTTGTAGGCCGCGTGATAATTGTGGATCGCCAGCCCGATCTGCTTGAAGTTGTTGCTGCAACTCATTCTCCGTGCTGCTTCCCGTGCCGCCTGGACCGCCGGCAATAGGAGTCCAACTAAGACGCCAATGATCGCGATGACCACCAGCAGTTCGACGAGCGTGAAACCAGATTTCTTTCGTGAAAAAGACATTTTGCTACCCTAAAGAAAAGTTATGAAAGCCAATAACCAATGGGCGCTTTGTTTGACACTATTCAGCGTCAACGAGGCGAGAGATTCCCCAGACCTGAATAATAATAGAGTCCGTTTGTTTTCCGGTAGTAATATTTTGCGACGCGGCGATGTCGTTTTGCGACATGTGTGACACCCCCAGAGCAATCGAAAGTGACCACGAAGGCGTGTCGCGTCGTCTAAAATGGGCGTTTGAAATGGCGAAAGTTTGAGCGTCCGCTTTACCTGACCTTTGACGCACCCAAGAAACAGGGAGCTTTAGCAAGCTCTACTGCATTAGAAACCCCCATTTTCATGCTGGACAATGCACAAGGCTCCAGTCCTCGCCGCGAGGTAATTCCCTGAAATTTCGTACCATCCGTGGACGGTACCTTCGAAACGAGAAAAACGGCGGCATGAAGGCCATGCCGCCGTTTGCTATTGATTTCGCGAGATTGCGTTTACTTACTTCGAGCCAACGAGGTCAGCTTTACGCTTCGCTTCGATGATGTCGGCTTGGATGTTCGATGGGGTTTGGCGATAGGTCGCCAATTCCATTGTGAACGTTCCTTGGCCTTGAGTCATACTTCGCAGGTCGGTTGCATAACCGAAGGTTTCGGCCAACGGGACTTCCGCCTTGATGATGCTGTTGCCTTCGATGATATCGTTGCTTTGCATGATCCCACGGCGGCGAATCACGTCACCCACCACGGTACCTTGGAAGTCCTCGGGGACTTCGATTTCAACGTTCATGATTGGCTCAAGCAACTTCGGATCGGCTTTCTTGAAGTACTCGCGGAAGCAACCTTGTGCAGCGGTGTAAAACGCCTTTTCCGAAGAGTCAACTTCGTGGAAGCTACCGTCATCCAAGTCGATTCGTGTTCCCACCACAGGGTATTCGGCCACGGGGCCCTTGCCCAGAATGTCGCGGAAACCTTTTTCGATCGCAGGAATGTACTGCTTCGGAATACGGCCACCGACCACGTGATCTTCGAACTCGAAGCTGTCTTCGCTGTTCGATTCGATCGGGCTGAGCTTGCCCTTGATGTGAGCGAATTGACCACTACCACCACTTTGTTTCTTGTGTTTGTAGTCGAATTCAACCATCTTGGTTGGGCTTTCGCGGTAACTAACCTTCGGAGCACCAACGATGATGTCGACGCCGTATTCACGACGAATTCGTTCGATATAGACTTCGAGATGAAGTTCGCCCATTCCGCTGATCAGAATCTCGTTGGTTTCTTCGTCGGTAGCGACTCGGAACGTCGGGTCTTCTTTGCGGAAACGTTGCAGTGCCTTGGCAAGCTTGTCTCCGTCGCTTCGAGTTGCAGGAGCGACAGCGATCTTGATTACCGGGTCGGCAATGAACATTGATTCGAGCGTACAGAACTCTCGCGATTCGGCGTACGTGTCACCACTAGCCGAATCAATTCCCATGACGGCGATAATGTCACCGGCGGTCGCCTCCTCGATTTCTTCGCGTTTGTTGCTGTGCATTCGCACGATGCGACTGAAACGCTCGGACTTGGTCGTACGTTGATTGACGTAGGTTTCGCCCTTCTTGATCGTACCTTGGTAGACACGCATGAAGGTAAGCTGACCGAACGGATCGTCAGCGATCTTGAACGCCATGCCAACGAAGGGACGCGAGGCATCGGGAAGCAACTCGATCTTCTTGGTTTCGTCTTTCGGGTCACGACCACGGATTTCACGATCCAGCGGGCTTGGCAAGTAACGGATAACCGCATCAAGCAAAGGTTGAACGCCTTTGTTCTTGTAAGCAGTGCCCATGAATACAGGCGTCGCTCCACCAAGTACCGCGTCACGAGCGACCTTGTAGACGAGGTCTTTGGGGACTTCTTCTTCGCTGAGAAGCAGTTCCATCATTTTGTCGCTGTACATCGACAGCGCTTCGAGCATCTGGACGCGTGCTTCTTCGCACTCGTCTTTGATGTCATCCGGAATCGGAGCGGTGACGACTTTTTCGCCTTCGTTGCCTTCGTGCAGGTAGGCCACCATTTCGATCAAGTCGACGGCACCCTTGTAGTTTTCTTCAGCACCAATCGGGTACTGCATGAAGAACGCTTCGGCACCCAACTTTTCGCGAAGTTGCTTCAGAACGCGGAACGGGTTCGCCCCGGTTCGGTCCATTTTGTTAATGAACGCCAAGCGAGGAATTTGGTAACGCTTCATTTGGCGGTCAACGGTGATCGATTGGCTTTGCACGCCACCGACGCTGCAAAGAACCAAAACGGCACCATCAAGAACACGAAGCGATCGCTCGACCTCGACGGTAAAGTCAACGTGACCCGGAGTATCGATCAAGTTGATCGGGTGATCTTTCCACTTGACGCTCGTTGCGGCACTGGTGATCGTGATTCCACGCTCTTTTTCCAGTTCCATATGGTCCATTGTCGCGCCGTCACCACCGCCGCGAACTTCTTCGATCTTATGGATTCGCCCGGTGTAAAACAGAATTCGCTCGCTGAGGGTCGTCTTTCCCGAGTCGATGTGGGCGCTAATTCCGATGTTTCTGAGTTTATCCAGCTTCATTTATCTTCACCTAAACATTGCACGCGATATTTTGATTTCCCAAGGACATGAGTTTACAAATCATGTCTATTGTTTCAGTCAGGACTTGGGAATGTGAGCACGCGGCATTTTGTACATTACCACCCGTCAACGCAGGATGACGCCTCGGATCGATTGGGAAATATGGCAAAGGTTTGCCAGATGCGAAAGGGCAAATATGCTCAATTCCCCTTGCATACATCTTTTCTTCACTGCATACTTCCCTGCTTCCCTCTAAGGCGAGTCGGCGGACCCGTATTGAGCCGTCGGCCTTCATCCGTCGCTAGCGGTACCCAATTTTGGGACGTCTGTGACGATCAAGCCCATTCGCCCTTAACAAGTTTACAGAGCAAATCCGAATGCCACCACGTCCAATGAGCACGCGAAGTCGTGCCCGCAAACGATCACGCGTCCGAACCCGGACCAAAAAGAAAGATCCAATTTTCGTCGATGGTCAACGACCACGGCCGATGTACGTCGATTACAAGGACATCGAGCTGCTGAAGAAGATGGTCAACCGTCAAGGCCGTATCGCAGGTCGTCGCAAGAGCGGCTGTACCGCTGCGAGCCAGCACGCTGTGACTGCAGCGATCAAACGAGCTCGTTTTATGGCTCTTTTGCCATTCGTAGGCGAGTAAAACTCGGTATTGCTGCCGAATGTGATCTTTTGGCTCCCTGATGGGTGAGCCGTGACAGGTGAGCGGCCGACTTAGAAAAATAATTGCCCGACGCGCAAAGCGAGGGATCTAAGTTGACCGCATCACGTTGCCGAGAATCCCTCGCTCACGCGCCGGCGATTGCTAGGGACGTCGATTTTATAAGTGACGCGCTTGGTTGTAGCGGAAGTCGTCAAGACTTTCGTTTTCTGGGATGACCGAAACTCTTGACGAGTTCCGCTACCCAATCTCATGAATCGCGAAGTTTCCTAAGCCGCTCCGCCCTCTTTCCCGTGCGTATTTTTCGGTCACGAAGTAACGTGTTTACCACCCAACGCCGAGTCGAGTTTCGCGATACGGATGCTGCCGGAATTGTCCATTTTTCGGCTTTTTTTCCGATGATGGAAGCTGCAGAGCACGCCATGCTCCGGTCTTTGGGCGTCTCCGTGATGGCTCGCCCGACAGTTGGTGAGCATTCCGAATCTCAGGGGGACGCGGAATCCCCAGATGCGAAATCTCCGGATCATGTCACTTGGCCTCGTGTTTCGGCTCACTGTGATTACCGAGCCGCCGCCCGTTTCGAGGACATCCTCGATATCACCGTTTCGGTGCTTCATCTCGGCAATAGCAGCGTCGAGTATGGAATTCAGTTTTCGCGAGCCGAGCCAGCGGACCAGCTCGGCCAAACTGATCCACGCGGCAAATCGGGCCCAATCGTGATCGCCGAAGGCAAATTGACTGCCGTTTGCTGCACCCTCTCCCCCGGCGGTAAGCTGAAAAAGACGCCGATTCCGGAAGACTTGCGGAAGTTGCTCGCAAAGCATCTCAATTCGCAAACCTTTTCCGCTGACCACGCGTAGTACCCCGAATCCTGGCTCAAGCTACGCCTGCAGCGGCATCCGCTCGTAAACCTTCCGTAGCGGGCTTGCGATGGATTTGAGTCTCAATGTGCTACTTTTCTGGTCGTTTTCACCTTACGGTCGGCTCGACATGATTTCCTGTCCTGATTTCGCGGTATCCGATTTCCCAATGCCTAGCTTCGCATCTCTCCCCAGTCTTGCTTCTCCTGATAGCTTTGCATGTTTCGATATGACCGCGATGCTGGGTGATCCCGCTCTCATCATCGGCTGGGCCAAATGGATTCCTGCCTGGATCACCCCACTGTGGGTAATTTCGGTCGGTTTGTTGATCGGTGCGATTGCGGTTGTCGCGGTTTATGGCCTGCTGTCGCTGCTGTCGCTCGTTCCGCCTCTTGGGCAATTGGCAGACCAGCCTCGCCGCGGGATCACAGCTTCGCTGATCGTGGGTGGTTTAATTTCAGTAGGACTCTGTGCGACTTACGTTCCGATCGCGGGCGAATATTCCAATACGCTGTTTCTGCCGCTGATCTGTATCGGATTGGTGCTTGGATTCGGGGTGATCTACGGGATGTGGCATCGGACACGAAGTGAGTGGGCGGCGATGGTCAACGAGGGAGTGATTCCCTATCTGTTATCGACGCTCGGTGTTTTCGCAGTCATCGGATTGGCGGGGACCGGGTTTGTCGAAAACAAGCAGGCGATTGTTGATTCGATCGCGGCGGTGAATCTTGTCGGTGACGGGACGGAGCGTGTCGTGGTGAAGGTGCCTGCATCGCCAGATCTGCCTGCGGGGGAATCCCCGTTTGTGCCAGCGAACATCGATTACCAGCTTCGCAGCGTCACAGGCATGACGATCGAGAGTGATCGCACGGTATTGCTGGGTGATTCGGCCGATCCGGCTGGTTTTGGCCGCACGCCTCAGCGTGTCAATGAAGGCGAAAAATTAGTCTATAGCTACGAAAATCGTGACCAGCCGCCGATTCCATCGGACCCCACTCGACTGCATATTCAAAACCGTGAAATCGACGAAGCGACGGTGGTCTTTACGTTCAACAATCAACCGATGATCCCTCAAGCGAGTTCGATTGTGGTGATCGCTTTCACTTTCTTTCTGGCGATGACCAGCTTGATTGTGTTCCGGCAAGCCGCGCCACGCGTTTGGGCGTTGGCGTTGTCAACAGCAAAGAACGAAATGGCACAGCCGCTGTACCTACTGCTGTTAGCGATTGGTTTATTTGGCGTGTTGCTGTTCGGGATCTATCCGTTTAACACCCTCGGTGACGATATTCGCTTGCTCAAAGACAGCGGCGTGACGTTGATCATGGTGCTGGGGATGGTGCAAGCGGTGTGGAGTGCCGGGACCTCGGTCAGCGAAGAAATCGAAGGGCGTACCGCGTTGACGGTGCTTAGCAAACCAGTCAGCCGACGATCCTTCATCCTCGGTAAATATGCCGGGATCATGTTGTCGGTGTTGGTGCTGTTTGTGATCCTGTCGGCGGTTTTGACGGTCGTCATCAGTTACAAGCCGATCTACGACGCTCGCGAAACGGCCAGCGGCGATACCGTTTGGCAGACCGGTCACGACGAAATCATGACGACCCTTCCTGTACTGGGTTTGTACTTGATGGAAACGATGGCGATCGGCGCGATTGCGGTGGCTTTGGCGACGCGATTGCCGTTATTGGCCAATTTTATCACCTGTTTTGTGGTCTACGTGATCGGAAACCTGACCTCGCCGCTGGTAGCGTCGGCACGCGATAACAACGAATTAGTGGGATTTGTCGGGAAATTAATAGCGGTGGTGATCCCCAACTTGAACATTTTTAACGTTCAAGCGGCGGTAGATACAGGAAATCAGATCCCAGCGATCTACTTGGCCGGTGCTTTTAATTATCTTGTATGTTTCTCAATCGCAATTTGGATGCTTGCGATGTTACTTTTTGAGGACCGCGACTTGGCTTAGCATTTGTGGAAAAGCACCCTTTTCCATCTAGCCTTGGCTTAGTGGCGGCAGTGAAATGCTTGCCGCCAAGCAGATCCTTTCCTAAGCCAACGAGGTTCGACTGATGAGTAGACTTGCGGCACCACGAAGCGAACCTGAAGCGAGTGGTGCATGGACGACATACATCTGGGCATCGCTCGCGGGACTGCTCGTCCCTGTGATTGTGGGTTTGGTTGGCCTGATCGCGGTACTGCTGGATTCCAAAGGTTTCATCGGCAACCAAGTTCGGCTTGGCACTCACCTCAGCATTTATCTGCCCGAGCCCTTTACGGCCCAGCGTCCGCTCGTCCAATTGGCTCAGTTAGTCGGAATCACCTTCGTGGTGGCATGTCTGTTTTCGCTGGCCGTTTGGTTGCATCGCCGTGATGCCGATTCCAAGGCTCGCAACGTCACCAAGGCCCTGCACCGCAAAGTCCTGCAACAAAGTCTACGTCGCGCTGAAATCGAAGGCGCTGCGGCCCAATACGTCCGTGCCGAGCAACTGATCGGCACCCATTTGCCGGCGATCCAAAAAGGGCTCTCGATGTGGTATCGAGCGATCCCGCGAAGTGTGTTGATGTTGGTGGGATGTGTTGCCGTTGCTCTGCTGGTCAACGTGTGGCTTGCCCTGCTGGCCGTCGTCAGCGGCATCATGCTTTGGCAGCTTTACCAACGACTGCGCTATCGCAAAGGCGACGAGATTGCGAACTGGGAGGTCCCCCGATCCCGTCGACGGATGGCCGAAATTGTCGGACAGGCTCCGCTGCTGGCACGTTTGCAGACGCATGGATTAGCCGATCGTTCATTCGAGTCCGAGCTTGACTCGTTGTACCGACGACTGACTGCCGAAGAATCACGCTCGGGACAATTGTGGCCGCTGCTGTTCCTGGCGACGTCCGTTGCCGTGGCGGTGTTGCTGCTGGGACTTGGAGCCAATTTGTTGATTGGCGACAGTGGTTTAAGTGTGCCGTCGGCGCTGGTCTTGGGACTCGCTCTGGGCGGTGCGATTGTCAGCGCCGATCGTCTTGCCAAACTCTCCTTTCAATTAAAAGAAAGCGAACCGTCAAGCGACGCGATTTATTTGTATCTGCAGCGAAGTGATGATGTCGCGCCGAGCGAGCAGCGAGTGGGGCTAGCCGGCCTTCGCGACTCGGTTCGAATTGATGATGTGACGCTGCAAGATTCAACAGGCAAAGCGATCCTGAGAAATTTGAGCTTGCAGCTAAAGCCCAAAAGTTTTGTCGCTTTGCTCGGTACGGAAATCGTATCGACACGAGCACTGACAGAATTGATCATGGGCTTTGGTCGTCCAACCGAAGGTCAAGTTTCGATCGATGGTATTCCACTATTGGATGTTCATCCGCAGGCTCTGGCGCGTAATGTGATGTGGGTCGAGCCGTCGGGCCCCTTGTGGGACGGCACGATTGCAGAAAACCTTCGTGGCGGTGACGAAGACATCAACAACAGCGATCTGGTCGAGGTGCTCGAGAGTCTGAATGTTTACGAACAATTGCAACGATTGTCCGAAGGTCTCAACACGTACGTAACGGTCGGCGATTCCTTGTTGCCAGCGGAGGTCACGTTCGCCATGGGGATTGCCCGAGCAATCTTGCACAAGCCTGCTGTTGTGATAGCGATGGAACCGCCTCCGCCAGCAGAGCATCTGCCGGATGACCCAAGTTTGGCGGGGCTAAAGCGATTGGCCGAAGCGGGAGCCTTGGTGGTGGTGTTGCCGCGACGCTTGCAGACATTGCGCTCAGCGGATCGTGTTGTATTGCTGAACGGGCCCCGGATTGCCGGCGAAGGCAAACACGCCGAGTTGCTGTCCAACAGCGATCTGTATCGCCACCTCAACTACTTGCTGTTCAATCCGTATCGGCATCAAAAATAGGCAATGCGAGAGCGAATCCGCTGGGAAAACCAACAGCGGGTTCTGCCGTTACAAGCGATCCTTGAAATCCGTTATGCTACCCGCCTACCTTGGTTCATCGGACGTTTTTGGGTCGACACGTGTTTGATTTTTGGCTCGCACTCTCACTGAATTTGCGATTAGCGTTACTGGCGACTTTTGGATTGCTCAGCGGCGCGTTGGCGAACCATGTTATTTACACGTGGTGCTGGTTCTCGCGTCCTATTTCACCTTGGGCACCTCCGTCGCCCAAAGCGTCAAAGCGTCAATCGATTGATCGCATTCCGCTGGTTGGTTGGTTCTCGCTTCGCCGTGAAGCGGAGCTTCATGGCCGTGGGTTTTGGATCCGGCCGTTGTTGATCGAGATCGGATTGGCGATTGCGATTCCCGCGTTGTACATTTTCGAGACGCAAAACGGCGGTCTGCTGG
>CAXBHV010000092.1:0-11246 GCA_963974855.1 uncultured Rhodopirellula sp.
GGCCGTAAGGCACCGGGTCGTGCGTGGGACCCGGCCGCTGACGCGTCGCGGCTCACTAAATCAACAAGCCGTTGACGACTTCCGCTACGTTACCGATCACCTGCGGCGAACCCAAAAACGACCATTGAATTTGACCGGGAACCGCTGGAAACTTACTCGCCCGTCACTCCGCCTCGTTGCTCTTGTCGCCACGCGTACCAAGGATACAGCAACGCACCAAATGCAATCGTCCCCAATCCCACGGCGGCTTGCACCGGCGAATTCACTGCCGAAAGAGTCGCGGCCAACAGTGTGCCGCCGACAAACACAATCGGAGTGATTGGGTACAGCAGCGGACGAATCCGAGCTCCTGATTTACCTCGCACCCAAAACAGCAAACTAGCCGTTAGCGCCGCGCTGACGGACAACGTGAACCCAAGATAGCTCAGCAGTCGCTCGAGGTCCGAAGCGTAAATGACGAGAATCCCCAATGCTGCCTGAGCCCAAATCGCAGCGACCGGAGGCTTACCTACAATCCGGCCCGAAAAGCGGAACCAGCCAGGCAAGAATCCGTCTTCGGCCATCTTCGCGTAGACTCGCGGCCCGCTCATGATCATTGCGGAAACCGACGTAAAAAGCCCCAGCAGGATCACGACTCTGACAAAGCTCGCAAACGTTTCCCCGGCTATCGCCTCGGCGGCCTTGGTGGCGACATCGGGTTGTCCCACGATCGCTTCACTCGGTGCGGCCAATACAAACACCGCATTCAGCAGCAAGTAACAAAGCGTGACCAAGCACGTGCCGAACAGCATCGCACGCGGCACATTCCGGCTCGCGTTGTTCACTTCACCGGCAATATAAACTGCGGCATTAAAACCACTGAAACTAAGCGAGATGTACATCAACTGGGTCGCAAACGTTAGCGAAAACGCCGTCCAGGGTACTGCTTCACTCACCGACGTTTCGGCCGGCACATCCACCGAGGCACTGGAGTGCATCGCAACAGCGATCACCACAAATGCTGTGATCAATAGAAATTTCAAGATCACCACAAAATCTTGCACCCGAGCCCCCGGCCGCACCCCAAGCGTGTGCAGGATCGCAGCAAATACAACGACGAGCGTTGCGATAGTGCCTTTAGGCATCGCGTCTTGCCAGCCGAGATAGGTTTCAAACGTGGTCGCCGCAAACGCGATCGCACCAGTAAAACCGGCCAGCAGCGAGACCCAACCGGCCATCAAGCCCGCGATCGGATGCAGTTTGCGAGAAAGGAACAAGTACTCGCCGCCCGACTCGGTCAACTCACGCGCCAGCGCGCCGTAGCAAATCGCACCGCAGATCGCGATCACGCCACCCGTGGCCCAAGCCACCAATACCCACGCAGGCGATCCAAGGGCCGCCAGCGTAAATCCGCTGGTCGTATAGACTCCTGCGCCGATCATGCTGGCCGCGACTAAAAACATCGCCGACCCTAAACCCAACGGCGCATGTTCCTCGGAACTAGGATTCACGGGATCATCGATCTCGGCGTTATCGTTATTCATCGCCTGCCTGGTCCGGCTTACGAAACTCGAGGAAATAGTTTTCTTTGAAGCCAGGGATCTTGCGTTCGGCGGTCAGTTCGAAGCCGACCGATTGCACTTCATCAATGAAGGTCTCTTTACCTGCGCGAACATGGCCGATCGTCCATTCGCGAGACACACCGGGGATTCGCTCGAAATCGATAATCACTACCCGTCCGCCTGGGCGAAGTGCATTGAAGATCGACTGCATCGTTTGTTCAGGGTATTCAAAGTGATGGTAGACGTCACAGATGAATGCCAGATCGATCGAGTCCGGCGGCAAGCAAACCGAGTCGTCGTCGCACATCACCGTGGTCACGTTTTCGACTTCACGTTGATCAAACTGGTCCACCAAGTATTGGACAAATTTGGGCGAGATGTCCACGGCGTACACCCACCCTTTGGAGCCGACCGCATCAGCCATCAGCAGCGAATAAAAACCGGTTCCGGCCCCGACATCAGCGACCCGGTTGCCGGGTTTCAGGTTCAGTCGTGCCATGATCGCATCGCGAGCGTGATAGACCTCGCGGCTTTCGACTTCAAAACGCTCCACCCACGCCTGCACATCCATTTCCGGATCAAGGAAGCCGTCGTTGATCCCCGGCTTGACGCTCGTGATCGTGTCGCTGGATGTTTGTGCGGCAGTCGGTTGCTGCGTCGCGGTCTGCGCCATCAGCGGGGTGGGCGAAAGCAACAGGAGCAGCGAGAGCGAGAGCGAGAGCAAGTCAAAACGCTTCATTGGATCCTCGGTCAGGTAGGAATGAGAGAGTCGATGATGATTGTAGTCAAAACAAGCGAGCCCAGTCCGCAGCGGTAGCGTGTTCGCCCAAAATATGCAATTGCTAAACGCGAGCGACAACCCGCCGGCATGTCCGCTAATGGGTCACGTCCCAGTGACGACAGCAAATAGCCTATCCATCACCGTCGAAGTGGCGTCATCATAAAGTGCCGGAGGCACGGCAGGATGTAGCATGGGGCGTGAGCCCCATGTGTGCTGGCACCAATCGTTACAAAAGCCCCGGAGGGGCGGCAGAAATTTTCCCACCACAATGCGAACGTTGGTAGGAAGATAGAGGTAGGAAAATAAGAAAGGGGGGCCGTAGCGTTCATCTACCGAAGTGGATGCAAACTGACAAAAAAAATGTGAAGCAACAATATTTGCAAAGCAGGAAGCTAGAGATTCATCTTTTTGCCCTACATGTTTTTGCCGACGTTTTTCTTAGGTGGTGTGACGTACGACTAGGTGTCGTTCGATGCAGAGTGCGTGTAAAAGCTTCCATCAAATAATGGCACGAGTCGAGTTCGGAAGTCAGCTGCGAGCGAGAAACGCTGCTCCTGCTTAGTTTTCAGGAGTGACAATCCAAAGTCTTTCGGCGGTGCAAAGTATTGCCGAGTCACAGCCTGGAAAAAACTGCAATGTCAAACGATTCGCAAACCCGTCGGGAATAATCCGAAACCGCTCAATCGTTCCAGTATCGCGATTCTGCCGATAGGCAACGCGTCCATCTTGTTTGTGCCACCAGATCACCGAATCGGTCGTCGCAATGGGCCTCGTCCTCGATGGTACATCCACCAACCCAATCTCATACCACCGATCTTCGTTAAGCTTGAAAAGTCGCCACCGTCGCTCTTTGGCGTCAACATCGTAACGACCGACGACGAATTCATATTCAGCCGTTCGTCGAAACTCTCTGCTCTGAAACCCACCGGCGGGAAAACGCGAGAATTTGTCGGCATCAAGTTCATATCGCCAAACACCGTTGCGATTAGAATAAACGCCTGACTCTAAATCATATCCTTCATCCATCACGATAATGACTCGCTTCTCGTCTTGCGCCATCATCAACCCGCAGCGGGCGTTAGGAAAGTTATCCAATGGTGTTTTCGCGTCTTTTCTTTGGCATGACGCGAGCAATTCGATCTGTTTTGTTTGCAAATTGATCGAGACAAAGTTTGCGTCCGCGTGTTCTTCCCCAACCCAACTCAATAGGTTGCTGCCGACCGGCAATACCTGCTGGACACAATTCGATGAGAGTCCCCAGGTTGTATCGATTTTGAATGCAGGTCCACCACTCAATGGAAACGCCAATACTCCGCCACCCTCGGTCATAACGAAGATATGATCTTCTCCCTTCACGATCACGTCCGGGATGAACGGTCGGCCATAATAAGTGCGCATGAATGGCGGGACTTCCTTTCTAACGTTTCGTTCTTTTTCTTCCTCCTTGATTTGCAGATGAGACAACTCAAGCTTCCCGATTTGCCTCACTTCGGCGCCCTCCTCGCCAGACGTACGGTAGAGCAATACCTGGGTTGACTTTGCTCGAACGCTAACATCGACCGCAAGCACAAATATGTCGTCGCCAATGATTTGGGCGTTCAGCAACGTCGGTCCTGTTTTATCTGACGCGGGAAGCGTGATTTCACGAACACTTTTCCACGCCAGCGGTAGGTTGATGGTTTCAGTCGACATTTCCTTTCTCGAAAAAGGTTTCTCGACGCGTGTACGTTGCTCGCTAATGACGTCGATTAATGATTTGTACTGTTGGTCGTCTAAGCCAAATCGATTTTCAGCGACAATTTCCAAGGTCTTGTCGAGCAATGAAAGATCTTCGGGGATGTAGTAAAAATGGGATGGGGCAAGGACGTTTTCAAGCACCTCGGAACAGAGAATGCCGTGGTCGAGTAAACGAAAATATGCATCGATATAGACTTCTCGCCGATGGTCGGGGTCGGGAGTCAGTGAGCACGTATAATCGAACAAACGCCCCAGAGTGTTCCGTTGGTGACTCTCTTGATAACGGAGCTTGCGAACGTAGGCGGTAACGAAGTCGCGAGACTTGATCGCTGCTTGTTCATCAACCCGCTCGATTTGGTCCGCAATGTCGTTTACCAATTGAATCAGTTGCGACTGAAATGCATCCGAATAAACAAACCCCTGTGTGTCCCGCTGCTCACGCAACAAGAAATAGCGAGCGGCAAGACTTGCGCTCGGATTTGATGCCGGGTCGACTTCCGAAAGACTCTTCAGCAGTCGCGTTTTGGCTGGCGGGTTCAGATCATCTACCGATAGGCGTAGGCCATAGAGATGTTTGAGCCACCGGTCATGCTTTAGATTCTTTTCGAACACCGAAACAAATCGCTCGTCCCAATTGACTAGGCAATGTCGATCATGGTCCCTCGTCAGTCGCACTAACTCTAACGAAGATATCTCGTCCTCAAACCGCTGCAGTTTCTCTCCAGAGAGCTTGCGTCTTGCGTCGTTGGCAAAATCGGTAAACACCGCTTCATGAGCGTCTTCATAGAAGCTGCGAAGATCGCTAAAAACGTCGGGCGACTGATCAGGATCGACTCGAAGCACCGACGAGCCGATGCCATAAGGGAACGTGAAATCGATCGCCAGTGTGTTCGCAGGACGCGTTTCATCATCGAGAAACGGCCACGCTGGCTTGGTTTGTTCGGTTTGATGAATCTTCAAACGGATTCCGAGGAGGTATCGACCGAGTTCGACACATTCACGCCACTGATCACCGGATATTTCTTTCCCATCGCGATAAAATTGTCCTCGTCCGGTCCCCACGAATGAATTCGACTCAATCAAGAGGCTTCGGTGGATCGAGCGTGCTAGCGAAACCAAGACCTCGGGATCGTCGCTCAACACATAGGCCGCTTCATAACGAACGGCTGCAGAATAAGGTTGCCGCATCATCGAATGCCGCTTTGCCTCACGCAGTAAATTCCTCGATTCCACCTCATGCGAGTCACCGTTTTTTTCTCTCGTCGTTGGCAGTGTCAAAAGCTCGGCAATTGACTCGGCAGTCTCGTCAGTCAACTTTGCGAGATCGGCTTCGGAGGCATCGATACGCAATTTCTTAACCAGTGATTTTGGCTCGGGATCATCGGCTTGGTAGAGCAGTAAATCGACTTTGATCGTGTGTTGGCCTAAACGCGACAACTGCAAGGTCAATGTTTCAGTCGAGCTGAGTAATCGAGCTTGGATTTTTGCGATGGGCAGCATGTCTTCTTTGAGTACAAACCGAAGTCGCGAGCGTTCCAGTAATCCAACCGAAGGCAGCTGAGTCAAACTCTGCTGGAGTCGTGCGACGTACTGGTCGGATGTGCTTTGCCACTTTGGCGGCAGATCAACATTTCGCACCGAGGCCAACGAGATCATGGGTAGCGTTGACAGGTCAATCTTTCGGTACTGCTCTGCCACGGTGCGGATGCGTTCCGCCAATTGGTGTGCAAGTTCGATCGGGTCCGAAGACGCCAGTTCACGATCCTCGATACGTATTCCCGTTTCACCATCGAAAACGATCATTCTGCCGTTGGCGTTCGTGGTGCCTTTCTCCCAAATGGCAAACATCTCAACGCCCAGTAGATGTCCGAGCAACAGCGAGTCAGAGTGGCTGTTCATGGTGGCGAGCTGTTGTTCGCTGAGTACCTGTTCGATACGACTTCGCTCTAAGATCTGAAAGTCGCTATTTTGAGCCAACTCAACACTCGCCAACTCCACGATCGAGGCGTCTGCGGGGTCCGCAGCAAAGACCGCGATGGTTTCCGCTCGAGTAGGCGCGGCGAAGATGCAGGTTGCCAGCAGGCAGATGGAAAGGAGCCGATCGCGTTCGAACATGATTTTGCTGCTTGAATTCAAGTGTGGATGTCCTGCCCCGAGTATACCTCAGACGCCTCGCCAAGCGGTTCAGCTACGGAAACGCGAAGTCGCGAGGGCATGCACTGCCAGAGCATAATCGTGTCGTTTGAGCGTCTTTTCCAAGGGCTGGCGGCACGACGGTATGCAGGCCGAGACCCGCGTCCCAGGATTTTCTTGATTCGAAAAGAAGCCGGCAAAAAGATGGGTGGCAAAAAAATCGGAAAGCAGAAACCTGGAACTTCATCTTTTTGCCCTCCATGTTTTTGCCGTCCTTTCCATCCGCAGTGCGACGCTCCTGAGCGAAGAACAATTGGGACCGAGGATTTTGCAGGGGCTTCCGTCGCTCACCGGCGTCAGCGTTTGCCTCTCCTAAATCGCGGGTATGATCGTTTCGCGGTTTTGAAGTGCCGGAGGCACGGCAGGATGTAGCATGGGGCGTGAGCCCCATGGGTGCTACCAATCATTACCAAATCCCCGGAGGGGCGGCAGCAAACTCCCCACCACAATGCGAACGATGGTAGGAAGAGGGAGGTAGGAAAATATGAAGTAGGAGCAGTAGCGTTCATGTAGCGAATTGAAAAAGTACCGGCAAAAAGATGAGGGGCAAAAACATCAGGAAAGCAGCCCCTTGGAATTTATCTTTTTGCCCTACATGTTTTTGCCGCCTTTTGCTTCGGCTGCCTGACGCTCCACGAACGGCGAGCAAACGGGACAGAGCATTTTGTCATGGCTTCCATCACTCATCGACACACCAGTCACGGTAGCATCTATCCAATTCGTGAACCATTGCATTTGCGTCAACTTGAAGTTCTCTACAACACGCGATCCACACTTAGATAATACGTGACCTTCCACGCAAGTTCACCTAAACCACCAATTTGGCTCCGGCCCCTTTTTCTAGCACATGTGCTGATTGTCGGACGAGAAAGGTTAAAAGATGACAGGTTAGAAAATTGCGAAACGTCGTTGGCCCATGACGAGCGACCTCCATTTTTCATTGCTCGTTTCTGTCGATTGAAAATTCAGCGTGGCCGAGTGATTACTGTCGCCGGTTTGCGTTCCGATTTTTTAACCTTCCATCTTTTAACCAATTCTTATTCTGCGTTAGCTCGTCTCACACGGCTCTCGATCGAGGGATTTGCCGACGCTGCCCTTGCCATGCTCGACGCTGACGATAGCGACGCATATTGTTGGTGCGGCTTGTTGGGATGAGGCGTTGACTGGAAATTGGGGGGGCTGTTGAAAAACGCCGATTACGCCATCTTTGGCCACTCGAAACGGCGCCCCACGGGTGCAATTTAAGGCCGAGCGAAGCAAATTCCGTATCCATGCGATCGACATTCGGAGCTTGTATTTCAGCGCATGCGGTATGATAATCATAGTCCCCCGCCTTTCGGCAGATCGCGATCTGCTCTCGCCTACTTTGATTGGTTCTCAGCGATGCCTGTGCGAAGTCTCGCCTCCTGTTTGATCACAGCGTTGATTGTCTTCGCGCCCGTTTTGTACGCAGACGACAAAAACCCTGCTGGCGAAATCGCGGTTGACTTCGATCGCGACGTGCGTCCAATTCTGTCGAACCATTGTTTCACATGTCATGGACCCGACGACCAACAACTCCAAGCTGGCTTGAGGATGGATCAAGCCGAATCGGTGTTCGGACCGGGTGAGTCCGGTCGTCCCGCGGTTGTGCCGGGCAAACCGGACGATAGCGAGATGCTGCGACGCGTGTTTGCCAGCGACGACGAGCAGATGCCTCCCGCCGACGAAGGAAAACCATTATCGGAACAGCAAAAAAAGATCCTCGCTCGCTGGGTCAAGCAAGGTGCCAAGTGGTCGAATCACTGGTCGTTCGAACCCGTGCGGCAACCAGCAGTCCCGCAAGACAATCTGGCCAAGGGGAAAATCCATAACGCTATTGATGCGTTCGTTCTTCGAAAACTGAAATCAGTCGGACTCGATCAAGCACCCCAGGAATCGAAAGAACGATTGATTCGGCGAGTTTCACTCGATCTGACGGGACTGCCGCCAGGAATCGCAGAGGTCGATGCGTTTATCAACGACGATAGTGCTAACGCGTTTGAAAAAGTGGTCGATCGGTTATTGGCCAGTCAACATTTTGGGGAACGCTTGGCGGTGCCCTGGTTAGACCTTGCGCGATATGGAGATACCAGTGGATACCACAACGACTCGCTACGAGACATGTGGTTATGGCGCGAGCGTGTGATTAACTCATTCAATGAAAACTTGCCCTTCGATCAGTTTACGAATGAGCAATTGGCGGGCGACTTGATTCCCGACGCTTCCATTGACCAACAAATCGCCAGCGGTTTTCATCGCAATGTGATGACCAGCGACGAAGGTGGGTTGATCGACTCGGAGTATCGCAACTTGTACGTTGTCGACCGCGTTGCAACGACCGGCGTCACATGGTTAGGAATGACGGTGGCTTGCGCGCAGTGCCACGATCATAAATACGATCCGATCACGCAAGCCGACTTTTATCGCCTGTACGCGTTCTTCAACAATGTCCCCGAGAACGGCAAGGACGGCGTTCGCGATCGCAATCCGAAACCGTTTTTGCGAGTTCCTTCGAGCGAAGATACCGAGCGACTGGCAAAGTTCGACATGGACATCGCGTCCGCCGAATCGGACTTGGCAAAACTCAACGAAGGACTTGCTCAGCGGAAGGCTGCCTGGGAGACGGATTTTGCCGAGACAGAAATCCGTTCGTCGATGCCCTCGGCTGATGCATTGTTTTCGCTCGACGAACAAGGCGATGGCCAATCACTCGATGCTACTGGATCGCTGACGGCGACCGCGAAAGGCGACATCAAATTTGTCGACGGAGTGGTAGGTAAGTGTTTCGAGACGACAGGCAACGCCTCATTTGAGTACGGGCAACAGTTCAATTTCACCAATGACCAGGCGTTTAGTGCCGCAGCTTATTTGTCCGTTACCAAAGGCGGCGGAGCTCCACTTGGAAAGATGGACGATGGCAACGGGGCAAGAGGCTGGGACATTGAGTTCCATGGTTTGCGACCCAGCTTTCATCTGATTCACAAATGGAATGGCGATGCGATCCATGTACAAGCCGACGACGACTTTCAAGAAAACAAATTCACGCACTTCGTGGTGACATACGACGGTTCAGGGAAAGCCGCTGGTCTGAAGATGTATGTCAACGGACAGCAAGCAAAGTTGACCGTAAAGATCGACGCGCTGAAGGGTGCAATCACGACCGACGTGCCGTTTTGCATTGGACGTCGCGGTCCCGGAGGAACTCCGTTCAAAGGGCTAATCGACGATGTGCGAATTTACAGCCGCGAACTTTCGGGTGCTGAAGTCGCTTCGCTAAATGCTGCCGAGGCACAGGCGATTGCGAAGCTGCCAGCGGACCAACGTTCGGAGCAGCAGAAGAAATCGTTGGATCAGTATTTTCAGCAAACGCAGGTTCCACAGTTGGCCGAACTGCAAACGCTAGTCAGCACGCAACGCAAGGCCAAACAAGATTTTGAAGCAGCGATTCCCAATACGATGGTGATGTCCGAAATGGACAAGCCCCGAGAAACATTTATTAAAGTGCGAGGGAATTACGACGAAGACGGTGAGGCCGTGAATGCTGCGGTGCCCGCGTTCTTACCGCAGATCACGAATCGAGAAGACAAACGACTCAATCGACTCGATTTGGCCAAGTGGCTGACGTCGCGCGACCATCCGCTGACTTCGCGTGTCGCCGTGAACCGTTGGTGGGCAATGTTGTTCGGAACGGGGATTGTGAAGACGGTGAATGATTTCGGCTCCCAAGGCGAACGCCCCAGTCACCCTGAATTGCTTGACTGGATGGCAGCCGATTTCATGAGCGATTGGGACACCAAACGCGCGATCAAGCAAATGGTCATGAGTGCGACTTACTGTCAATCGGCGCAGGTTTCACCCGATTTGTTGGAGCGAGATTCCGAAAATCGGTTGCTTGCCCACGGGCCACGCCAACGATTGGAAGCAGAATTCTTGCGAGACAACGCGTTGGCGATCGCGGGTGTACTGAATCCAAAAATCGGCGGCAAGAGTATCAAGCCGGCCCAGCCAGCAGGAACTTGGGAAATCAACGAGATGAGCGGCTACAGTTACGACAAATCAACGGGAGACGATCTCTACCGACGCGGACTGTATGTTTACTGGCGACGGTCGACGGTGTATCCCTCTTTCGTGACGCTCGATGCACCGACGCGAGAGTTCTGTGTGGCTCAGCGTGCCAAGACGAGCACGCCGCTGCAGGCCTTAGTATTGATGAATGATCCAGTTTTTGTCGAAGCCGCGCGTGCACTGGCTCAGCGAATTCTTGCCCAACCCGAATTGGATCAACGACAACGTATCGAGTTTGCTTGGCGATTGGCGTTGGCACGCACGCCGTCTGAGACCGAGACGTCGATTCTGATGCGCACGCTCGACCAACAACTGGCAACCTATCAAGCGGACCCCGATGCGGCCAGCAAGTTGGTTGCCGTGGGCGATCTAGCAAGACCAGAATCCTTGGATGTCGTGCAACTGGCCGCATGGACGGCACTGAGCAATGTGATCCTGAATTTGAATGAAACTCTTTCGAATTAGCGAATAAACGAATTATAGAAATGCTTTCCATGCATCAACACAATGATTTCTCTTTGCAACGACGTCGCTTTTTGCAGAACAGCACGACGGGCATGGGAGCCTGGGCGTTGGCTTCGCTTTTAAACAAGACAAATGCTTCGGGCGGTTCGGCTAGCGCTGCGAACACTGCTGTCGCGGGGGCGATGGGGCAGTTGCATTTTGCCCCCAAAGCAAAACGAATAATCTATTTGTTCATGTCGGGCGCGCCTTCGCAATTGGATTTGTTTGACCCCAAACCGACGTTGATCGAAATGACGGGCAAGGATTTGCCCGAGAGCGTTCGCAAAGGCCAACGCATTACGACGATGACCAGCGGACAAAAGAACCTGCTCTGTGTCGGTTCGCCATTTAAGTTTGCTAAGCATGGTAACGTCGGCATGGACATTTCCGAGCTATTGCCAAAC
>CAXBHV010000093.1:0-11226 GCA_963974855.1 uncultured Rhodopirellula sp.
CCTATTGCCTTTGTATCAGGTCTATCGAACGGCACTTATCCGTTTCATGTGCAAGCCAAGGACGCCGACGGGGACGTGATTGCAACGACGCAAATCCCAGCCGTGGTGGTGGTACAACACTGGCCAATGAAATATGCGTTGGGGCTGTTTTCGGTTGGCCTTGCCGTGTTTCTTGTACTGGTGTTTTTGATCAGCTGGGGTTCGTGGCGGGCCCCACCGGAGCGTGATGAACCAAGTGAGGACCATTCATGATTGTTGCTGCGACTCCGATTCTGAGTTCGACAGCGGGCTATGTGATGTTGGCGTTGTTCAGTGTCTTATGGATTTCGCTCGGTCTTTGGTGGGGACGACGCGCCAAATCGTATGACGGGTTTGCGGTTGCCGGCAGAAACGTCGGATTAGCTTTGGCAACGGCAACCGCCGTGGCGACGTGGATCACCTCGAACACCACGATGCTGGCACCGCAGTTTGCATTGCAATTGGGTGTGTGGGGCGCGGTTGCCTATGCAACGGCAAGCTTCGGATTGTTCGCGTTTGCGCCGATGAGTGGCCGCATTCGAAAATTGATGCCCAATGGATATACGGCGGTCGAATTTGTCCGCCGCCGCTACGGCAGCTGGGGAACGATCCCGTTTCTGATTATCTCGATGTTCTACGCGTTGACGTGGTTGATATCGATGTCGATGGCTGGTGGTAAACTGCTGAATGTATTGTCAGGCATCCCCTACGAAGTTGGTATGACCGTGGTCCTATCGGTATGTGTTTTGTACACGCTGTTTGGCGGAATGTATGCTGTCATTGGCACCGATTTCATCCAAAGTTTGATCATTTTGGTCGGGCTGGTTGTGGTCGCAATCGCGGTGCTTGTCAAAATAGACATTGCCGATGTGCACGAGAAACTAACACTGGATCGACCGATGTTGTTGTGGGTCTTATTTCCTGCCGCCTTGATGTCACTTTTCAACAACATGTTGTTTAGTTTTGGTGAGATCTTTCACAGCAACGTATGGTGGAGCCGTGCCTTTGCGATGCGAGAGGGTGTTGGCCCCAAAGCGTATGCCCTTGGCGGACTGTTGTGGTTACCCGTCCCCATTCTGGCTGGTTTTCTAGGCTTGGCCGCTCCAACGCTTGGCATCGGCGTCAGTCAGCCTGATACGGTGGGCCCATTAGTGGCCGCGACCTTGTTGGGATGGGGCGGTGCCTTGTTGGTATTTGTCATCGTCTTCTGCTCGTTGGCGTCGAGCATCGACAGTTTATTGGCAGCCACCTCGGACTTGATCGTCAATGACGTGATCGAACGATGGTCGCCTGATAAATTAGCCGATACAGCCAAACGGCGTTATTCGGCAATCAGCATTGTGTTGCTCGGCGTCTTGTCTTGGGCGTTTGCATGGCCCAACGTAGGAACTCTCGCCACCGTATTGTTCTTTGCCGGGCCGATGGTGGGCAGTTGTATCTGGCCAATCGTTGGCGGATTGTATTTTCGCCGGCCCAGTGCTGCGGCCGCTTGCAGCGCGATGGTTTCGGGCAGTATCGTTGGCTTGGCTGCTTATCACTTTATCGGTTGGTTTGTAGGATCGTTGGTCGGCGCGGCAGTTTCCGGAGTTGTTTTCGGGTTGGTCACGCTGTTTGTCCCCGACAACTTCCAATTTGAAACACTGTCGACGCTCGAGGGCAATGACGAGTCTGTTGACGCCTTGGACACACGCGAGCCGGTGGGAGCGAGTTTGTCATGATGTTTTCCGTCTCTTTTCTACAGTGGCTTGTCGTGGGCGCACTGGTGCTATGCAGCATCGGCGTGATCATGCTCGTCGCGTTTTTGTTCTTCGATTCTCGTGATAAGAAAATATGGTGAAGAACGTGAACACAAATACAAAAACAAACTCTCAATCTCTTCGCAGGACAACGGATGTGGCGATAAACTCAAAAGGAATGCAATTGTATCCGGGCGATCTGCTCAATATTAGCGACGGCAAGATTGATCGCGAGGCGCTCAAAGCACTCGCGGGGCAATCGATCCTGAACCCGCGACAATTCGATCGCCGCACTGTGATCGCAATCGCTCAATTGGCTGCCGTGTTGGAGATGCGAAATGTCGAAATCGACAAACCGCTCGACGGCAAGATCGCAATCACCGCGTTTTTCGAAGCCAGCACTCGCACGCGATTGTCCTTCGAGAGTGCGGTTCAGCGTCTCGATGGCAAAGTGCTCTCGGTGCCCGATGGTCAAGTCACCGGCGTTGCCAAGGGCGAATCGTTAGCCGATATCGGCGAGATGTTTAATACGTACGGTGACGTGGTCATCATGCGACACCCCGAGACCAACAGCATGGACGAGATCCGCCGCAACTTGCAGCGACCGCTGATCAACGCCGGTAACGGTTCGGGGCACCATCCGACGCAAGCGTTAATCGACTGGTACTCGCTATTGAAATGGCGGCCGGAACTGGCTGAGGAAAATTGTCCCGAAGACCGACGCGTGCATTTAGGGATCATCGGGACGCCCGGATCGATGCGAGCGGTGAAAAGTTTTCTGCGGCTATCGCTGATGTTCACCAATTCAGTCAAGCGGATCACGTTGATTTCTGAAATGGCCGATCCGGTTGGTTTGGATTTGACCGAACCGATCGAAGAGTCGCCCATTCCAATCGACATCACCAATGATGTGCAAGAAGTACTTCCGCATTTGGATGTCGTGTACGTCAATTCGATCGCGTTCCTGGGCGATAGTTATCGCAACCTTGACGGTCGCTATAAACTCGATCGCAGCAGTAATCTAAAGCCGGGTTCGGTGATCATGCATCCGTTGGCACGCAACGACGAGTTATCCGAAGACTTGGACGAAACCGAACACAATCTCTATTTTGCCCAAGCAGCGGGCGCGGTGTTCGTGCGACAAGCACTCTTGACCGCGGTACTGGATCGCTTGGATCGAATCAGCGGAATCTAATCTCACGGCAATCGATTGATGCTGACGAAGGGATCGCAATTTACTTCGGCGGCAAGGCGGCACTTTATCCAATGGCAGTGCGCCGATTGCATCACCCCCAACGCAAAACACCCAACAGGAAACCAAATGTGTGGCATTACTGGGTTCTGGAACCCATCACGAACCAATGAACGCGAACTGCGATTCACCCTCGATCGCATGCTGGACGTCTTGGACCACCGCGGTCCCGACGAACGCGGCAGTAAGTTTTACCTAAATAGCGGTGTCGCACTCGGGCACACTCGGCTGTCGATTGTGGGATTGAGCCATGGTCATCAACCAATTGAATCGGCCGAAGGCGACTACGCCATGACGGTCAATGGCGAACTGTATGGCTACAAGCGTGTGCGAACTCAACTGGCCTGTCAACAATATGATTGCAGCGGTAAAAGTGACAGCGCGATCGCGTTGCCGCTTTACTTGCGAGACGGATTGTCGTTCGTCGATCAATTACGAGGCGAATTTGCCATCGTCCTGTACGACGATCGCAAGAAACGTTTGATTTTGATTCGCGACCGATTTGGCATCAAACCACTCTACTATTCGGCAAACGACAATGGCCTAGTTTGGGGATCGGAAGTCAAATCGATCCTAAAACACCCCGACGTGACACCTAAGCTGTGCCCCAAGGCAGCGCTGCATCAGATGATGCAAGTGATGGTGCCTGGCACCACGGCATTCGAAGGCGTTCATGCTCTCCAGCCCGGACATATGCTGATCGCCGAGATGCGTAACGGTCGTTTGGAGACAAAGACCGAGCGATGGTGGGATTTTGTCTTTCCCACGTCGCATGACCCCAATCCGGATCCGGCAGAGTACGTGCAAGGCGTCCAAGACCGTTTGATCGACGCGGTCGCGACACGACTCGAAGCCGACGTGCCGGTCGGTTGCTACCTTTCGGGTGGCATCGACAGCTGTTCGATTCTGGGGTTGGCGACGACGCTTCAACAGTCACCCGTCAAAGCGTTCACGATCGCATTTGACAACGATGAATACGACGAATCGAATATCGCCAAACTGATGGCCGATCGCACCGGAGCCGAACAAGAACTGCTTCGGCTAACCGAAAAAGAACTCTATGGCCCCGCCTTTGAACGTGCGACATGGCATGCCGAGCGCACGTTTTACAACACCTTGGCGGTTGCCAAATGGCACATGAGCCGCCGCGTGCGTGCGTGCAATTACAAAGCGGTCATCACCGGCGAAGGATCGGACGAATTGTTTGGTGGCTACCCGTTTTTCAAGCGGGATTGGTTAGGCCGCGAAGACGAAGGTGGCTTGTTCGCGGGCGCGATCCTGTCCGAAGAGGACATGACGCATCCTGCATGGGAAGATCTGTGCGGTTTCACTCCGTCCTTTATGCAGCCTTGGATGTTGGTGCTCGAGCGAATCCGTCCGTTGCTGTCCGCCGAGATGCAAGATCTGTTGCGTGAGTATGATCCGGTGGCAGCGGTTGCAGCAGCAATTGATCCGGACCAAGTTCGCGGGCGACATCGACTGGATATCTCTCAATACACCTGGAGCAAGACGATGCTGGAAGGCCAAATCTTGACTTGGGGTGGTGACCGCATGGATATGGCCAACAGCATGGAAGCCCGACCAGCATTCTTGGATCATCATTTGGCCGAGTACGCAACGACGATCCCGCCCGAAGTGCGGATTCGCAATGGCGTTGAGAAATGGGTGTTGCGTGAAGCGATGGTCAACGTGCTGCCGCGTGAATTGTATGAACGTAAAAAGTTCGCATTCATGGCACCGCCCGCGCACACCGATCCGGTCAAGCGAAACGCGGTCCAAGAGATGATCGACCATTGGTTGACCGAAAGCCGCGTCAGTGAGGTTGGATTCTTTAACCGCGACGCTCTGAATCCGTTTATCGAAGGGGCGTGGCGGGAGACTGATGGCACGCTTGCCCGGCGGAATGATATCGTGATCAATCACACGCTGCAGCTGCACATGCTGCACGGTCAATACGTCGAAGACCTTCCGCTTCCGGTGGTCGATTGATGCGAGATATAACGCTCGCTCTTCCGAGGAAAATTTTTCGAGGGAGCTTGCAAACGGAATAACACTCTGCGGTCGAGAACAACCATTTTGCGCAAGGAAGGTATCGCGTGTCCGACAACCTCACCGAGGAACAAATCGAGACGATTCGCCTTGAGCTGCAAGCGGGTCGCAAACTCAATGCGGTTAAGCAGTACAAACAATGGACTGGAAGCTCTCTTGTCGCCGCCAAGAACTACGTAGAGAGCCTGCCCGTTGGCCCAGAGGCAGATTCCTGGGACAAGGATCTAGATGGCAAACAGATCGACGAAATTTTCGACGCCATCCAAGAGGGCAGTAAGCTCAAAGCAGTCAAGCTGTACAAAGAAAGCACTGGCGCGAGGTTGAAAGAATCAAAAGTGTTCATCGAACGCTTGATGCACGAACTAGGAATCGAACAACGAAAGGGCTGTGCCGCAACGATCCTATTGTTTGTGATCGCAGGAATTGCGACAATTCCGTTCATACTTCATTCGTAAACCAAGAACTCACGAACCAAGAACTCACGGGTGTGGGCTTGAAACAACCTCGTGTCCGCCGCTAATTGCGAGATCGGCGACCAGTGAGAAGTGACTTTGTATTTTTCTGAGCACAGCGTGAGTACTCTTTTCAGGGAATCCTAGGTAGCACATGTATGGCATCGTTTCACATCGCTTCCAACACTCGACTTCGCGAACGAGCGATCACTCGCAGTGACTGCAATCATCTCCTGACGAACATCGGTGTATGGTCGAGGGATGGTCAGTGGATTTATTACGACGTCCGCAGTGATGCAGCGGGTTCGCTGTTTGATGGCACACGGATTGAACGGGTGCATGTCGGTACGGGGGATGTTGAAGTGGTTTACCAAGCCAAGCACGCAGCTTGCGTCGGCGTGGTCACCGCGAGTCCCGTCGACGACAAAATTGTATTCATTCACGGGCCGGAACATCCGAGCGAGGATTGGGCATATGCCGCTTGGCATCGCCGTGGGGTCACCGTTGAACGGCAACAAGGCATCCATGGTACGAAACATCACGTCGCCAATCTTGATGCTCGCAACTTGGTTCCGCCTTATACGACGGGCGCCCTTCGTGGCGGCACTCATGTACACGTCTTTAGTGGCGATGGTCGCTGGGTCAGCTTTACCTACGAAGACCATGTGTTGGCGACCTCGAGCACGGCGGGGGCTCATCAGAATCAGCGGAACGTTGGCGTTTCAGTTCCCATCGCCCAAGTCCATGTGCCGACAACTCATCCGCGAAATCACGATGGGGCGATGTTCAGCGTCTTGGTCACAACCACTTCGGATGCTCCGGCACCTGGCAGTGATGAAATCAATCGAGCTTACAGCGACGCGTGGGTAGGCGAGAACGGCTACCTTCGCGGCGATGGCTCACGGCAAGTTCGTGCGTTGGCGTTTATTGGCGACGTTGTCTTGTATGACGGCCGCGCCGTACCCGAGCTGTTTGTCGTGGATATCCCCGACGACGTCACGGTCACTGGCGACTTGCCGCTCTGTGGCACTCCGTTGACACGCCCTGCGCCGCCGCGAGGCACAGTACAGCGACGATTGACGGATACGACAGAGAGAAAATACCCGGGGCTTGGCAACGTCCGACATTGGCCACGCAGCAGTCCCGATGGCAGCAAGATTGCGTTTCTGATGCGAGATGATGCGGGACGAACGCAACTGTGGCTTGCTTCCCCGACCGAACCGGGGTTCCGTCAACTCACTCACAATGATTTTCCCATCGAGTCTGCGTTTAGTTTCCGTGCCGATGGCGCCGCAATCGCCTGTGCTGCGGGCGGTTGCATCTGCGAAGTGGATATCGCCGACGGCACTACCACGCCGCTCACCGCAGAATCGGATCCTACCAGTGCTGTACGTCCCGAAGCGGTGGTTTATTCCCCCGATGGAAAGCATGTCGCGTTTCTGCGACCGGATCGCTCGATCGCAGGGAACCCTAACCAAATTTTCGTTGCAGAGACGCGGTTGGGTTGAGTGAGAACAAAACTGTTGGCGAGTTTCGCGACAGGGGGAGAGCAAGGTCAGATGTGGTGCCTCTATCTCTCATCCGCCCGCTAGTCACAATGTGGTGAAGGCAATCTCCATAATCTCGATTCAGAAATCCTGTCGTCATTGCAGACCGCGTTTTCGCAGTCGCTGCTGTATGTCTTGTTCAATCAGTGCCAGTTCATCGAGCGAGAGGTTCGACAAGTTCTCATTGGACGGAGACGCAATACCCGCAATCTCTCGAAGCATCTTGATGGTGCGAATCCGCTCCTCGCGTTTGCCGACTTCGAGCCCTTCCTGACGTCCTTGCTGGCGTCCTTGCTGGCGTCCCTCCTGAAGCCCTTCCTGGAGCCCTTCCTGGCGGGCTTCCTGGCGGGCGAAATCAAGGTTGGCGCGGACGTCACGTTCAAATTTCAGTCTCTCTTCATACAATCGGCGCTGGTCAGGATCTCGGGAAATCATCTCTAATACTCCTGTCGCTTCAGAAAACGCCGGGTCAGGTAGACGGCGAATGATCTCTTCGGCGGTCAGTTCGTCGGCTTGTTGGAAAAAGTAACACCACTGCTCGATCGGGTGGGTGACAGCTTCATTATGGCTAGGTGGCGAGTATTTCGGCAACTCTAACAAGTGAATTTGCAAGTGATCAGTGAGCGCTAGTCGATGTTTCGCGTTCATTAATCTAAAATCGAGGTGTAGATCGGGGATATGGCGAAACAAGATTGCGTCCAAAATGCAAATTCCGATCGAAGGGCGAAGATCTGCATAATCGCTACCCGTTCCTATTTGCTCAACTAATTGAGTCGCCACATAGTAGGTCAGTCGTTCGCGAAGTGCCGTTGGCTTGGTGCGCTGAATCTCGATATTGAATCGATGTCCAAGTTGGTCTTTCGCACGAACGTCAAGAATGGAGTACTTGTCCTCATCAAACTCTTTCTCAATGATCGGGTTGAGGATTTCCACCTCTGTTATCTTTGGCGCCCCGTCCAGTACCGCATTTAGAAAATGCAGTGTGATCGCCGGATGCTCTGGGCTTCCGAGCAACTTTTTGCAGGCAAAATCAACCAGCGGATCAATGCCGATGGACATGACAACTTCGATTTAAAGAGAGTAACATGTCACACGTAACAACTTGATTATGCCCGATGACAGCCGTCGCTGATACAGCAACTTCGTACGATACCACGCATGAAACCAAGTTATGACAGTGTGGGCAAACACTCGTGGTGAGTATCGCTACGAGGCTGCGAGATCCTTAGTGTGCCTCAAGCCAGTTGTCGCCGATCCCCATTTCGACCACGATCGGTACGCTCATCGGCATTGCCGTCTTCATCGCTTGCTCGATCACCGGCATAACGACTTCGCTTTCCGACTTGGGCATGTCAAAGACAATTTCATCGTGCACGGTCAGCAGCATCTTGGTCTTGAAATCGCCTTCGGTCAGCGCTTCGTGTACCCGGATCATTGCCAATTTCAGCATATCGGCTGCCGTGCCCTGAATCGGGCTGTTCATCGCCAAACGCTCGGCCGCGCTGACCACCGTTTTGCTCTTTGAATTGATGTCGCGGATATAGCGGCGACGCCCCGTCCGCGTGGCTACATAGCCGTGCTCTTTAGCGAACGCGATCGTGTCGTCGATGTAACGCTGAACGCCGGGGTACTTTTCAAAGTAGTTGGCAATCAACTCGTTGGCTTCACCACGAGGAATGTTCAGCCGTTGCTGCAAACCGAATCCCGAGATTCCATAGATGATGCCGAAGTTGACGGTCTTGGCTTTGTCACGCATCTCACGCGTCACCTCTTCGGGATCGACTTTATAGACCTTGCTCGCCGTGACGGTATGAATGTCTTCGCCACTGATGAACGCTTCACGCATCGCCTCGTCGCCGCTGAGTTCGGCCATCACACGAAGTTCGATTTGCGAGTAGTCGGCCGAGAGCAGCACGTGATGTTCGTCGCGTGGTACAAACGCGGCTCGAATTTCACGGCCGCGTTGTTTCCGCACGGGGATGGTTTGCAGGTTAGGGTCGTTTGATTGAATACGACCGGTCGCGGTCCACGTTTGGCTGTAATGGGTATGCAGTCGGCCTGTCTTAGGGTTGACCGCCGCGGGAAGTTGATCGACGTAGACCGATTTCAGTTTGCGGGCGCTGCGGTATTCGAGCACGTCACGAATGATGGGATGTTTCCCGGAAAGACGCTCTAATTCGGCTTCGCGAGTCGAATATTGTCCGGTCGCCGTCTTCTTGGGGTTCTTTTCAATCTCGAGTTCTTCGTAAAGGACGACGCCAAGCTGCTTGGGAGAATCGATGTTGAACTCGTGCCCGGTGGCGGCAAAGATTTGATTTTGCAGGTCCTCGATTTCACCGCTCAGTGTGCGTGAATATTCATGCAGAGCCTCGCTGTCCAGCCGAATGCCTTCGTATTCCATATCCACCAAAACGCGAACAAGCGGGAATTCAACTTCGTAACAAACTTGGCTCACACCCGCGGCTTCGAGATCCGCACGCAGGATCTTGGCGACTTGGAATGTGACGTCGGCATCTTCGCAAGCGTACTCGGCCACTCGCTCGACCTCGACGTCGCGCATGTTCTTTTGCTCTTTCCCCTTAGGGCCAATCAAATCGCTGGTGGGGATCGGTTTGTAGCCCAGATACAGTGCCGCCAGATAATCGAGTCCATGCCGCATCTCAGGCTCTTTCATCGAGTGGGCTAGCATCGTATCGACAAGTTTGCCGCGAACATCGAATCCATGCCAACGCAAAACCGAAAGGTCATACTTCAGATTGTGACCAACCTTTTCAATCGAATCGTCTTCAAAAATAGGACGAAATTCATCGATCACCGCGTGCGCTTGCTCGGGGTTGTTAGGACACACGACATAGTAGGCTGAATGCGGCTCGAAACAAAACGCAATCCCCAGCGGAAATGCACTGCGAGGATCGAGTGAAGTCGTTTCGGTATCGAAACAGATCGAATCTTGCAGAGCCAACTTGGCGATCAGGTCTGCGCGTTCGGCCGCCGTATGGATCGTGTGATAGGAATGCGGCACATCACGAATCGTTTTTTCTTCGACCGGTTCGTCGAACAATGTCGCTTGAATTTCCGATTCCCGTTTTTCGCGAACGACGTTGGCACGAGCCGATGCGGCGGAGAAGGACTTGCCAAAGACTCGTTTGCCGATCGCATCAAACTCGAGTTCCGTCAGCAATGACTTGAGCGCATTGGTGTCATAGCTCTTCCACAACAAGTCATCAATTTCAACGCTGTGAGGAACGTCCAATTGAATCGTGACTAGACTCTTCGAGAGAATGGCTTTGTCTTTGTTCGATTCGATGTTCTCTTTTTGTTTGCCTTTGAGCTCGGACGACTTGGCATACAGTTCTTCGATCGACCCGTATTTGGCGATCAATTTCTGAGCCGTCTTGGGTCCGATTCCGGGGACGCCAGGAATATTGTCACTGGCGTCGCCCATCAAGCCAAGGATATCGATGACTTGATCAACCCGTTCGATTTCCCATTTCTGCAAAACTTCTTTGACACCGAAGATTTCAGCATCGCCACCCTTGCGTCCAGGCTTGTAAACAAACACGTCTTCGGTGACGAGTTGGTCATAATCCTTGTCCGGAGTGACCATGTAGGTGCGATAGCCTTTGGCCTCGGCTTGATGCGCGATGGTGCCGATCACGTCGTCGGCTTCGTAGCCTGGCATACGGATGCTGTGGATCTTCAGCGCCTCGAACAGCTGATCGATCAACGGCAACTGCTTGGCAATGTCCTCGGGCATCTCGTCGCGTTGGGCCTTGTATTCGGGGAACGCTTCGTGCCGCGCCGTCGGCTCGGGCGTGTCAAAGGCAACGGCGATATGCGTCGGTTCCTCACGCCGGATCAAATCCAACACTGTGTTCAGCACCCCAAAGACCGCCGAGGTGCAGATCCCGCCCGAGGTGAACCGCGGACTGCGAACCAGAGCAAAGTGGGCTCGGTAGGTGAGCGCCATCCCGTCGAGCAAGTAGAGCTTTTTGTCGCTTGGGAACAGGTTGGACGTTGTATCAGCCATAGTCGCTGCAAAATGAGGAAGCGTGTCAAAGAATAACGCTATTTTTATCGCACAAGCGTCACTGGCGTAAGCCGATCGATTCGCTACAACTATTTTGCCGATCGTCGCCCGATGTCTCCGACATTGGCTTTCGTCGTTGCCC
>CAXBHV010000094.1:0-11211 GCA_963974855.1 uncultured Rhodopirellula sp.
TCGATTTTTTGATTTCAACAGCCATGGCTCGTCTTATTTCGCCTCACTTCGCACCTTCGGTGGCACCGGAGGTGCAGGTGGACGTGCGGGTTCAGAGTTCATCTTGGTCCGCTCGATGTTGTGAAGCATGCCTTGATTGTCGAGTCTCCGGCGACCTACCATGTGTGCCATCCGTGGAGTCAGATCAAAGGCGAGTTTTTCAATCTGGTTGAAAAGTTTTGCTAGTCGGTTTTCCAGAAATTGGGCGAACATGGCTGCCGGGATCGCCACGATCAAACCAGCCAGCGTCGTGACGAGCGCCGTGTAAATCCCTTCGGAAAGTTGTTCGCTGCGACTGCGGTCGGCAGTCAACGTTGTCGATTCATGAAACGCAACGATCATGCCCCACACCGTGCCGAGTAGTCCCATCAATGGCGTTGCCGCGGCTGCCAAATTCAACCATCGAATAGGTGCGGCGTGTCCATCGGCTTCGCGTTGGATCGTTTCTTTGACCGCGTCTTCGATTTCGCCAATCGGTTGCCCGGTGCGCAGCAACATTGTTCGGATGGCGGTCGCAGCAGGTGACGGAAAATCATTGCAGGTATGAAAGGCAATATTGGGACTGAAGTTTTCGGCGGGTTCCGAGATCGCGTACAGTTCGTCGACCAATGTGCGAGGAATGATTTTGCTTTGTCGCAACGTCATCAGTCGTTCGGTTGCCAACGCAACGACAAGCAAACTCATCAATCCAATCGGGATCATAAACCGACCCCCGCGACTGATTAATGACAACAGATCGATCGAAGACGGTTCGGCGACTGCGGATTCGGCATCAGCAGGCGGATTCCCGTCTTGCATCACCGATTGAATTTCCGCTGCGTCAAAACGCATGTCTCCAGCGTCTTGGCTGCGCACGACTAGTGTGTCCAGCGAAAGCATCACGAACATTGCAACCACCACCGCAAACGCGATTCGGTGCAGTCGATTCGGATTGTGATTCGTAAAATTCACTACTTTTTCAAAGCCTCTAATTGCGTTTGTGCTTTTCCTGCCAGCTCGTGCTTCGGATGTTTTGCAACAACATACTGAAAGAAGTTAACGGCAAAGTTTTTTGATTTCTGTTTGGCTGCTGCCGTTTTTGCTTGTTGCATCAGCAGCTCGCTGCACCGTCCTGCTTCATAACCGCTTTTGGCTTGCCAGTTCTTGATCGAATCGGGAGCTTGTTCGGCACCAAAACCGAACATGACTTTTTGAAATTCTGGAATTGCGAGATCAAAACGTCGATTGGCGAAATGGATCTCACCGATCATAAAGCGAGCCCGAGCCGCCGTTTCGTTGCGATAATTGTCAGCAACTTCGCCAAACGATTGCAGGGCTTTGTCATTGTTTCCGGATTGCTGATAGGCAAATCCAGTTTCGTAAAAGGCCTGTGTCAAATAATTAGTGGAGGGAAAACGTGTAAGAAGTTCCTCGTACCACTTGATCGCGTCGTCCCACTTTTTGAGCTGCGAAGCACTTTGTCCTCCATGCAGCAGGACCAGTTCTCGGGCTTGGCGATCCGCTGCATCGCGTACGGTTTTTGCCGTGTCGTCGTCTGCTTGAATCCGTTTCCGGGCGACCTCGAAGCCAGCGAGTGCTTTCTCGAAATTACCCTCGTTGAAGCGACATTCACCCACCATCATTAAAGCATCAAACGCCAGCGTGCCATCGCTGTGTTTCGCGGCTTGCTGTTTGAATGCATTCTCCGCTTCATCAAAGTTGCCCGCTTTGAAGTGTGACCACCCAAGTCGATAGTAGGCCTTTTCCGAAAGTTCCGAATCGCTGGTGTTCTTTGCCGAGGCGAGGAAGTACTCCGCCGCTTCCTTCCAATTCTTGTTCTCGTAAAAATTCTGGCCAACAAAATAGGCCGCTTCTCCAGTCAAGGACGTATCGGGTGATTTGGCGATCAACTTGGTGAACGACTCGACCGCAGCCTCCTGTTTTCCGGCCTCGCGATAGGACCAGCCCAGTTCGTACAACACTTTGTCTAAGTCGGGATAGTCGGGGACTTCGGCGACCAGTCGTTCGAGCAACTTGGCCGCTTGTTCGGGTCTCTTTTCTTTCTGTTCGATCAACGCCAATTCGTAGAGCACATGCCCCAGATTCATCCCCTTAGGATCGAGCGCCAAGTAGGCTTCGAGGTCCTTGCGGGCGGCGGCAAGTTGATTCAAGTTTCGCTCTGCGATGCCTCGCGCCAACAATGCCTCGGCCCGAATTGCATGAGTCGAATAATCGTTCAGTAGCGAGTCGAGCGACGTCATCGCTTCTTTGTGCTTACCGTTCTCCATCAATAGTTGAGCCCGGCTGTAATACGCATACGGCATCAGTCCAGGGTCGGCAGCGGAGGCAATGATCTGGTCATAAAGCTTGGTTGCCTCCTTCGAGTTTTGTTGGGTGGTCGCCAATTGAGCGAGTTTAAATCGAGCTTGATCGGCCATCCGGCTCTTTGGATCTTCTTTGACAATGGTGGTCCATGCCGTTTTGGCTGCGGCTGTGTCGCCCGTGGCAAATAACGCCTGGCCCGACATCAACAGTGCTTCGGTCGCACGTGGCCAGCTTGGATCTGCTTCGTGACTCGCCCGAAATGCCTTCGCTGATTCTGCTGCATTTCCTGCCATCAAATAGGCTTGACCGAGCAACAATTGAGCCTCGGCTCGTTGTGGCTTCTCAGGCAGTTTTGCCGCTTCGCCCTTCAGCATCGCGATGGTTTCGTTCATTCGTCCGGCCATGTTCAGCGCGGTCGCAGCACGTAAAACCCAAATTGGACGCTGCTGAGTATCCGCAGGATCTGAATTCTTGACCAACTCTTTGAACTGTCCTGCCGCCTCGGCCGCGTCGCCCAAAATGAACGTGCTCTCGAAACGAACATCGGGAGCCAGCGTGTCGGAGGGGAATTTTCTTAGAAACTCGGTTGCCAATTCGATTGCGTGCTTGGACTGGTTTAGCTGCAGTGCCGAAAACGCCGCGTTGTAGAGAGCGCGTGGGGCAAGTTCGTCATCGGGAGCGTCACGATATGCCTTCTCAAACGCAGCAAGCGACTCTTTCAACGTGGCGGGATTCATCGACAGCGCTTCAGCCAAATCCAATTTTAGCGTCGCGACAAACTCTCCTTTGGCCGACTTGTCGAGCTGTTTTTTCGCAACCGCAAGTGCTTTGGCGGCATTCCCTTTGCCAAGATGGATTCGGGCCAACCAGTGGGCCGCTTCGGTCGATGCTTCGGGATTGTATTGTTCTAACACCCGCTCAAAACGTTTTGCCGCTTCGTCGATGTCACCACTTCGATAAGTACTTTGCGCCGAGGCCAGTGTTGCGGATGCGGTATAAGGAGACTCGGGGTAATCGCTTAGCAACTGTTCGTACTTCTTCGCCGCTTCCCCTGGCTCGTTTGCTTGTACGAGCGCGAACGCTTGCCGAAAGATGGCGTATGCCAAATCTTCGTCGTTGTCGCCAGTTTTGATCGCCTCCGCAAATGACTCAATCGCTTGCTTGTATTCCTTTTTCATAATGGCGGTGTCGCCAATGCGAAGATGGACGTCAGTGACCAAGTCACTTTTTTCGCAACTACCTAACAGCTGACGAAACGATGCCACCGCGTTGTCATATTGGTCAAGCTCTTCGTAGGCGACGCCTCGCGCATACAGTGCGTCGCATCGCAACGGAGAATCCTTGGCCGACTGTAATGCCAAAAGCTGGTCATAGTTGGCAATCGCTTTCTTGGCATCGCCCAGTCCGTAGGCCGCCTCGCCACTGTAGAACAGGGCACGATCGAGAAACTGACTCTGGGGGAATTCTTTGCGGAGAGTTTCAAATGTTTTGATCGAGTCACGCAATCGACTTTCATCGCGGTTGGGAGCCTCGCCAGCAGCGGAGTACAGGCACCACCCGCGATTAACGAGGCTCTCTTCGCGTAATTCGTAATCCGAGTCCTTTAGCGCACGGCCAAACGCGTCAGACGCGGCCACGTAATCGGGGGCCTCTTGCTGCATGTAACAAACGCCCAGAAAGTGAGCTGCCTTGGATGCCATCGGGTCATCCGGGTACTCCTTCAAAAAACGTTGCCAATGTTCGATTGCCAATTCAATGGCACCGTTGGTTTGAAAATTCGCCGCGTCCGCATAATCTGCTATCGATTCTTCGGTGGACTCTTCAGCCCCGCTGACGTTGCTGAGCGACGTCGAGCCCAATAGCACAATACATGCAAGCCAACCCAAGATGAGCTGGCGGAACGAACCAATCTTAGAAAAATCGATTCGAAACAGGTGAAAGCGGACCTGCGTTTTCAACACGAACATGACCCCCCCGGATAAGCGTAGGTGTTTCAGCAAATATGGAACTGTGCCAGCCTGCCATTAAAACGAGAACCGTGCGAACTCGTAAACGACTAATTCTAGCGAGCGGACCGTACAGGCGATAGTTTCACGATCTCGCCCACTACAGTTTAGCAAGAGGCCGGAATCGGTAGCATCCACCCGATTTGCAAAGCTTTCCCTGTCGTCATTGTTGGGCTCATTCCAATCCTCGTCTGGATTAATTGACGTAAGAATACGTGTACACCAAAACAGCTAGATCCATGCAATGCGATGGCTCGATGCTATCGAAGTTAGAGCAAACGTCGGTGTTGGTTGAACATGTCAAAATGGCTGCCGCGATTTGCTGGCGGCGAAGCTTCCCGTCGGGCTTTGTAACGGCAGGCTGTGTTCCCGCAGGATATGCAAGGTTTGTTCAGCCCACAGATCGTTCACCGGGATACGCCGAACAAAGGTTCGGATACACTAGGACTTCTCTTTTATGCATTTTTGCAAGACATCTTCTTTTCTTTTGAATGATCGGAACAACGGTGAGTGAACTGACTTCGGTAATCACGGGTGGTGCTGGGTTTATTGGTTCGCATTTGACGGAATCGTTGCTTTCGCAAGGGCACCGCGTGATCGTGGTCGATGACCTGTCGACGGGGCGTAAAAATAATATTGAGGGCCTGCTGGACAATCCCAAAGTCGAGTACATCGAAGGTTCGGTCACTGAAGAGTCGTTGGTCAACGAAGTCGTCGATCGAGCCGATCGGGTTTATCATTTGGCGGCCGCCGTGGGCGTTGCATTGATTGCAAAACAGCCGATTCAAACCATCGAACGCAACGTCTATCCCACCCAATTGATCTTAAATCGCTTGGGGGAACGAGCGAACAAGGGCGACTTCGTTCCTTGTTTCATCGCCAGCACCAGCGAAGTGTATGGCAAAAACCCGAAAGAGGTTTGGTCCGAAGAAGACGATCTTGTGTTTGGTGCGACGACCAAGCCGCGATGGAGTTACGGTGTTTCCAAAGCGATCGATGAATTCCTCGGTCTAGCGTTCTACAAAGAAAAACAGTTGCCCGTCGTCGTCGGCCGATTCTTTAATGTCGTCGGCCCACGTCAAACCGGAGCCTACGGGATGGTGTTGCCGCGGTTTGTCGAGTCGGCGCTTCGCGGAGGGCCACTGGTGGTTCATGACGATGGTCATCAAGTGCGATGTTTTGCGCACGTGGACGATGTCGTCCGAGCCGTATCGGATTTGGTCAACAAGCCCGATACCGCTGGCCGTGTTTACAACATTGGCAGCGATGTCCCCGTCTCGATTTTGCAGCTGGCTCAGCGTGTGGTCGAGCGAGTTAATCCCAAGGCAACGATCGAATTCCAGACGTACGCCGACGCCTATGACGATTCGTTCGAGGACATCCGACGTCGGGTTCCCGATTTGACGCGGATCCGTGAAGCGATCGGTTACGCTCCCACCAAAAATCTCGATGGGATCATCGACGCGGTGGCGAAATACCAAGCCTCGCTCATGTAGTCTGCCAACTCCCAACTCCCAGCTCCTCATTGCACCCCCGCCTTCGCTTCCAGCTATACTCATCGGTCCCCCCCTTCGCGAAAACGTCTTTCGCGAATATCGCGGGCCCAGAATTGCCGGCCCTGCATCGCCCCAGTCGGAGAGTGAGTGAATGGTTGTCATACGTCATTTCTTAATTGCCACGTTGATTTCGGCTGCGGGGACAGTTTTCGCCGCCGAGCAGGCCTTGGTGGGCTCGAAAACTGTGGGTTGGAAAACCCAGCAGCTTTCGGGCGAATTCTTCAGCGAAGGAGCCACCCCGGGGGACTTCAATCAGGATGGGGTGGTCGATATTGCATCGGGGCCGTTCTGGTACGCCGGCCCCGACTTCAAGAGCAAGCATCGATTTTACGCCCAAGATGCCTTCGACCCTCACGGCTATTCGAACAACTTCTTTGCCTACACCGACGACTTTAATGGCGATGGCTGGGATGACGTGTTGGTGTTCGGGTTCCCGGGCAAGGATGCTTCGTGGTTTGAGAACCCCAAGGGCGCCGACCGTTTTTGGCCTCGTCACCAAGTGCTCGAACGCGTGGACAATGAATCACCGACGTTCGTGGATATCACGGGCGACGGCAAACGAGAGATCGTTTGCAGCCAAGATGGCTATTTTGGATTTGCCGAAATCAATTCGGGATCTCCCGAGGCTCCGTGGAACTTCCGCCGCATCTCGACCGAAGTCGCCGGTGGTCGCTTCACTCACGGGCTAGGCGTCGGTGATATTGATGGCGATGGCCGTTTGGACTTGATCGAAAAAAATGGTTGGTGGAAACAGCCCGACTCGCTCGAGGGCGATCCGTTGTGGCAGCAACACGCGTTTACCTTTTCGCCAGGCAACGGCGGGGCACAGATGTTTGCATCGGATGTCGATGGCGACGGGGATAACGACGTCATCACCTCGATCAACGCACATGGGTTTGGTCTGGTGTGGTACGAGCAAATCAAATCCGATGAATCGATCACGTTCAGGTCGCACCGGATCATGGGTGCGACCGCAGCCGAAAATCCGTACGGCGTCTGCTTTTCGCAACTTCATGCGATCGAGCTCGTTGATATCAACGGAGACGGATTGGATGATATTTTGACTGGTAAGCGGCATTGGGCACATGGACCGCGGGGTGACTCGAACCCGGGCGATCCAGCGGTCGTGTATTGGTTCGAGTTGTCTCGGGTCGCCGAATCCGAATCCGCAGCCGAGAACGCCACCGAAGCGGCAGAGGTACAGTGGATTCCGCATTTGATCGATGATGATTCGGGCGTCGGAACCGAGGTGAACTTCGCCGATCTCGATGCGGACGGAAATCTCGATGTCTTCGTCGGTAACAAGAAAGGGACGTTTGTGCATTGGCAACAACGTCGTCCAGCAGCCGACGTTGACACGTCCAGGTCGTCGCCTCGGCCACGCGATCTCGGTGCTCGTCCTGCCACAAGCGGACTGCCCGAAAACGAGGGGCTTTCGCCACAGCAGGCTGCCGAAGCGATCACCGTGCCCGAGGGGTTTCGCGTTCAATTGGCAGCGGGCGAACCGATGGTGCACCAACCGATCGCCATGACGCTCGATGATCGCGGTCGGTTGTGGATCGCCGAAGCTCACACCTATCCCACCCGTGCTCCGCAAGGTGAGGGGAAAGACAAAATCATCATCCTTGAGGATGAAAATCACGACGGAGTGTTTGATTCTAGGAAGGTGTTTACCGAAGGGCTGAATCTGGTCAGCGGTTTAGAAGTCGGATTCGGTGGCGTTTGGGTCGGTGCCGCTCCCTATTTGATGTTCATTCCCGATCACGACGGCGATGACGTTCCCGACGGTGAACCGGAAATTCTGCTGGATGGTTTTGGTTACCATGACACGCACGAGACGCTGAACGCATTCATCTGGGGACCCGATGGTTGGTTGTACGGTTGCCACGGCGTGTTCACGCATTCCAAAGTCGGACCGCCGGGAACCGTGGATGCCGATCGCACTCCGCTGAACGCCGGCGTGTGGCGTTATCATCCAATCCGGCACCAATTCGAAGTCTTTGCGCACGGCACCAGCAATCCTTGGGGCGTCGATTTTAACGAGTTTGGACAATCGTTTGTCACCGCGTGTGTGATCCCGCACATGTACCACATCATCCAAGGAGGGCGATACCAGCGACAAGCGGGCCGCCATTTTGATCCCTATGTCTACGACGATCTTAAAACGATTGCCGACCATGCTCACTACGTCGGAAATATTGGCGATCACGCTTGGTGGGGTGGCCGCAACGAAGCGAGTGCGCTGAACGACACCAACGCTGCCGGGGGCGGGCATGCTCATTGCGGCGCGATGATTTATCAGGGCGACAACTGGCCGGCTCAATATCGAGGTTCGATGTTGATGGCCAACATTCACGGGAATCGCATCAACAATGATTTGTTTCGCCGCTCCGGAAGCGGCTACGTTGCTTCGCACGGCGCCGATTTTTTGTTTGCCAACGATCGATGGTTCCGTGCAATCAATATGAAGTATGGACCCGACGGCAGTGTGTATCTGATCGATTGGTATGACAAAAATGCTTGCCACCGCACCGATCGCGAAGTTTGGGATCGCACCAATGGTCGTGTCTTTCGGATCCGCTTTGGCAGCACCGAATCCAAGACGGTTCATTTGTCGGGCGAAGACAACGATGCCTTGGTTGCCTACCACACTCACGAAAACGAGTGGTATACGCGAATGGCCAGACGCCTATTGCAAACACGATGTTTTGGTGTGGGGACAATGGCTCCGCTAGACTCGCAGCAAAAGGAACAGCTCACCGCTTCGCTCGAGCAGTTAGCGTTTGGTACGAACGAAGTGCCAGTGCGGCTACGTGCTGTTTGGACGCTGCATGCGTGCGGGCTGTTAACGACGCAGCACATCGAACGGCTGCTTGATGATCAAAGCCACAAGGCCGAGTACCTGCGTGCTTGGGCGATTCAGCTAGAGATGGAAGATTCGGAAACCACATTGCTACCCAAGTTAGCCAAGATGGCGGCGACCGATTCCTCGCCGCACGTCCGTTTGGCGCTGGCGAGTTCGCTACAGCGATTGCCGGTCCATGATCGTTGGCCGATTTTGTCGGGGTTGGTCCGGCACGCGGATGACGCGGGTGATCCGAATTTGCCGTTGATGGTTTGGTACGCTGCGCAGCCGTTGATTGTGGAGGATACGCCACGAGCGTTATCGCTGGCGAAAGAGTCGCGTATTCCGCTTGTGCGGCAATTCATCTATCGCCGTGCTGCGGCCGATCCGGCTGCGATCAATCACTTGCTGGCCGAACTTGGTACGCTCGAGGACATTGAAACGCAGAAAATGGTGCTGACCGAAATCACTGCGGCGATCGCCAATCAAGCTCGTTTGAAAATGCCGAAACAGTGGCCTGCGGTCTACGAAAAACTGGCTGCCAGTGGCGATCCGCAAATTGCCTCGCAGGTGCAAACGATCACGGTCAAATTTGGCGACGCCTCGATCTTTCCCAAGCTGCGTGAAATCGTCTCGAACGTTCAGCTCGATGCAAATTCTCGCTCCAGTGCCCTTGCGGCGCTCGTCAGTGGGAAAGACCGGGAGCTGTTGCCCGTACTTGTTTCGTTGTTGGATGACTCGCGACTGCGGCGTCAAGCGATTCGTGCCTTGGCTAACTACAGCGAGATCGAGGGCGCTGCAGCAATCATCGCTCATTACGTTCGTTTTTCCAATGAAGAAAAGTCCGATGCGATTGCCACGCTGGCTTCGCGAGCCACGTTTGCCGCCGAATTGCTTGCCGCTGTCTCGGATGACAAGATCCCACGCGGTGACTTGTCGGCGTTTACGATTCGGCAAATTCAATCGCTCGGTGACGATTCGCTGACGAAGCGAGTCAACGATGTGTGGGGGACGGCGCGAACATCGCCCGCAGAGAAGCTCGAGCGGATTGCCCGGCTAAAGCAGCAGCTAACCGCCGATGTGCTTAGCAAAGCCAACCTTCCCCACGGGCGTGTGCTGTTTAACGAGACGTGTGGTAAGTGCCATCGATTGTTTGGCAGCGGCAGCGACATTGGCCCGGATATCACCGGATCCAATCGTGCCGATATCGATTACTCATTGCAGAATATCATTGATCCTAACGCCCTGATTGGACGCGATTATCAGGCGACGCAGGTGCTGACCGATGACGGACGCGTGATCACCGGATTGCTTAAAGATGAAACGCAGACCGCACTGGTTATCCAAACCGCAACCGAAAAAGTGATCCTCGACAAGCAAGAGATCGAAGAGCGAACGCTCGCGAAAACATCGATGATGCCCGAAGGCCAATTGGACCCAATGTCAGCGGACCAGGTGCGAGATTTGATCGCCTATCTGGCCAGTCCCGTTCAAGTGCCGTTGCCAGGATCCGTGCCTGTGATCGACCCCAAAACGAACCGCGTGTCCGGTGCCGTTGAAGCTGAATCCGTGACCTCGCTGAGTGTGTCACGAGGAAGGGTGCAGCCACAAGATATGCGTGGATTCAAGGCAGGTAAATGGAGCGATGGAACTCATCTGTGGTGGACCGGTGGCAAGCCCGGCGACAAGTTGATGATGTCGATTGACGTCGAGAAACCAGGAACATACGAGGTTTTCGTGGCGATGACCAAGGCCCACGATTACGGCGTCGTTCAGTTTTCCATCAATGATGCCAAAGCGTCCTCGCCGATCGATCTGTTCAATAAAGCGGACGTGGTGGCGACGGGACCGATATCGCTGGGAACGCATCCACTGGATCGAGGTTCCAATCAAATTCAAGTTGAATTGACTGGTGCTAACCCCGCGGCCACTCAAGCGTTCATGTTCGGACTGGACTACATCTACTTGAAGTGAAGCGAGTTTAGTCTGGACTACTCTGTGATTTCGGATCGCCGGGATTTCGGATCGCCGGAGGGTAGCGAGATGGGGGTTCCCAGTGACAAAGGGACGATCGGTTGAATCATTCCTTCGTCAGTCCATTCTACTCGCTGGACGCGAGTAGTTCGTCCATGATAGGTGTATTCGCTTGTCGTTTTGCCGTGGTAGGCAATCCAGTCTTCGCTGTCATCAGGCGACTTGAAAAACGAGTGGTGCCCGGGACCGAAGACGCCGTTGGAGTCGGCCCGAGACAGAATCGGTTCCGCAACTTGAGACCATGATTCGGGATCCATTGGATCTTGGTCCACCGTCGTCCATAACGTTCCGACCTTGTAGTCGGGCTTACCGGTATCGCAGGCGGAATAGGTGAGAAACAGGCGATTCCGATGCGTGATCACGAACGGTCCTTCACGCACTTCTTCGCATCCAAAACCCGATGCCGGCAGTAGGACACGCTGTCCAC
>CAXBHV010000095.1:0-11181 GCA_963974855.1 uncultured Rhodopirellula sp.
CGAGCGTTCGCAAGAATTCAGCCTTCTGAGACAGCGAGGGGCTGCCGTGATAGTTAAACCGCTCGCTCAAATTCGCCTTGTCTATCCGTTGGCGAAGCGATTCAAGGTAGGCGTGATTGTTCTCGCCTAACCAACCGGCGACTTCGAGCGTCAGACGGGAATGAGATGGCTGGCTTGCCAGTTCGACGAATGCATCGACGAGCCGGTGTAACCCTTTCTCAGGTGCGATCCTCGCCATGTAGCCCAAGCGAAACGTTTCCGAATCTCGGGACGATATCGGCCGTGGCGAAAAATGCTGAAGATCAATCGAAAGCGGAATCGTCGTCAATTTTGATGGCGGGATCTCAAGCAGCGTCCCCATTTTGTCCGCATAAAAGCGACTGTTGACCACAAAACGATCCACCGAGCCAACAAGTTTGCGGCACAATTCAATCGCCTCGCTCCGCGCTTTATCAGGCAAGTGATCTAAGAAAATGTCATCGCCTTGCAGCAACACCACGATCTTGGTGTTAGGCAATCGTTTGCGAATCGTCGGCAGCGCTCCGCCGATCAACAGATTGCTCAATACAAGGACATCAGGATGCATCTGTGTGCCGAGCCAATCGGTCAATCGCCCAACCTCTTCGGCTTGCCGACCCTCGGTCCCTTTGAGCATCGAAATCGCTAGTGCGCCAAGTTTGGCAGCATCGGTGGACATTGCTCGGCTTGTCGCCAGTCGGATCAACGGTGGCCAGTCTAAATAACGCCGAAGCGATTGCGGCACAAACCGGATCCACGGCATCTGTTGAAGCAGATAGATGTGAATGCCACCAAAGAAAACCTCTTCCTCAGCGATGCTGGTTTCGTCGGTGCGAATCGGTGTGTAAATCGGCTGCAAGACGCAGTCGATTCCGGACGCTTGCAAGACCCGAGCGGTGGCATTGTCGTGCATGCAACTGCCGCAGTACATGCCGGCGGCACCCGCGGTTAAGAAAACCACTTTCATCGTGACACGACACTCCCGCGAACTTGGCGGGCCGATCGGTGACAGACGCGAGATCGATGCATGTGGCTCAGGAAGAGTGGGTGGGTTTTGTGTTAGCGGATTGTCGCTGATCACTCCGCAATCAGCACGATGGATCGCACGTCCCGAGCGATCAACGACATTAATTCGCTTGGATGCGAAATTTCAGTCCGGTGACATTGGATTGGGGGTGCTGCTTTTGCAACTTTTTGAGGATCGTTCGCTTTTGAAAGTTCAGTTCTTGAAGGGTGACCGAGTCCGAGGCATAGATCTCCAGCACGCCTCGCTTCAAATTGCCAATCCGTACACTTGATCGTATCTGCTCGTCAATCAGAGCGATCACGGCGTCATGGATTTCGTTGACCACGGCAACTTGCGCATAGCCACGTCGCGAAATCAATTGGTTTACCAGGGAACCAATTTTTCGCACGCGTGGCTTCTCTTCCGGGGCGGTCGAGTTCGCCTTGGAAGATTTCATCTTCGTTCGAGTAGGCTTTTTCCGAGGCAATCCGTCGGACAATTTTGTCATTCCTATGCAGCGAGATTTTCGGAGAGGTTCTGTCATTCTAAGCATGGCAGTCTAACTGTCACTTCTTGACTGATCCACTGGACGAAAAAGTACTCCGAATCGCCGTCAGTGGTGGTCGGTCCAATGCGGGAATATCCCGCGTATTGGATTTGAGCAAGTTTGCCGTCTAGACATCGCGATGCCAGGACGGTTAACTTCTGGATATTCGAGAGTTTCTGACTTCCGGCGCTGTTCCGAAGACCCCTAAAACCACGTCCGCCATGGCGAATCGGGATCGATAGTTTTGACATTTCCGACAGATTCAGACGACGTTTTCGACAACCAAGATGCTCCGCCCGACCCCAACGCCTCTAAAGACCAGTGGATTATCGGGTGGCGTGAATGGGTTTCCTTGCCGAGTTTAGGGATACGCCACATCAAAGCGAAAATCGACACCGGTGCAAGATCGTCAAGTTTGCATGCTTTGAATATCGAAACATTTGATGCGGGTGGTGTCGATATGGTTCGATTTGACGTTCAACCGCACCAACGTTCCGACGCCAAAACGATTGTTTGTGAAGCTCCCGTTCACGATATTCGCAGCGTCCGTAGCTCGAGCGGGCAAGCGGCTAAACGGATCTTTATTTTGACCGAAGTCCACTGGCTCGATACCACGTGGCAAGTCGAGCTGACGCTTGCAAATCGCAACAAAATGGGGTTCCGCATGTTGATGGGACGTGAAGCCATTCGCGGACGCATGCTTGTGGATCCTGGCCAATCTTACTTTGGCGGACGCCCCAAAAAGAAAAAGAGAAAACACTGGTGAATCGTCACCAGCGATCCTGGAACGCCAAATAACCTAGCCCTCTAAAATTTTTTTGTCCTGAGACCATTTCATGAAGTTGGCGATCCTTTCGTGCAGCCCGAACTGCTACAGCACGCGGCGTCTAAAAGAGGCGGCATTGTCGCGCGGCCACCAAGCCAAGGTGCTCAATACGCTTCGCTTTTCGATTGACCTAAAGCAGGGCGAACCTGATCTGTATTTTCGCTCCAAGCTGCTCAGCGACTATGACGCGGTCATCCCACGGATCGGTTCTTCGATTTCGTTTTATGGCACCGCCGTGGTTCGCCAATTCGAGCAAATGGATGTTTTCACAACCAATAGCTCGGCTGGGATCACCAACGCACGCGACAAGCTTCGTTGCTTGCAAATTCTGAGTCGCCATCATATCGGAATCCCTGAAACGGCCTTTGTTCGCGAAAAACGAGACGTGTTGCCGGCGATCGAGCGAGTCGGCGGCGTACCGATCATCATCAAGTTGCTCGAAGGCACGCAAGGCGTCGGCGTCATTTTAGCTGAGTCGGTCAAGACGGCCGAAGCGATCATCGAAACGCTGCAAAGCACCCGGCAAAACGTGCTTGTACAAAAGTTTGTTGCGGAAAGTCGCGGCCGCGATATTCGCGCGTTTGTCGTCGGCGACCGCGTCGTTGCTGCAATGCGGCGTGTGGCTCAGGGACAAGAGTTTCGTAGCAACGTGCATCGAGGCGGTCGTACGGAACTTGTCGAGCTTGACGATGCGTATTGTGAAACCGCAGTCCGCTGTGCTCAAATCATGGGCCTTCGTGTTGCCGGTGTTGATATGCTCGAGGGCAGCGACGGGCCTCAAGTGATGGAAGTCAATTCGTCGCCTGGTTTAGAAGGCATCGAATCGTGCACCCAGCTTGATATCGCAGGCGCCATCATCGACTACGTTTCGGCGCAAGTTGACTTTGCCGAAATCGACGTTCGCCAACGCTTGACCGTCAGCCGAGGCTACGGAGTGACTGAGATTCATGTCCCTGAAGGCTCGGAATTCTGCGGCAAAACGATCGACCAATCCGGGCTTCCCGAACAAGACATCAATGTGTTGACGCTCTACCGCGGCGCCAGTGTAATCCCGAATCCACGGCTAAAGCGAACGCTCGAGCCGGGCGACCGCTTGCTGTGCTTTGGAAAACTCGAAGCGATGCGGGCGATGATTCCCGACAAAACTCGCCGCAAGCGTCGCCCTAAAGTTAAACAGCTTGCCACCGAAATCTCTGGTTCGTCGCCCTCGACAAACCATGACCATGATTTCCGATAGGGCCGAAGCATTAGTCCAGTACTTGGATCGGTTCGACATCGACGCTGACCTTTAACGCAGTTTGGCCGCCGCCTAAGATCACGCCACGCATCGGGCTGACGTCACCATAGTCGCGGCCGATGCAAATCGGGATATGATCCGTCGTGCATTCGCACGCGTTGGTGGGGTCAAAGTCGATCCAGTCTAATTCGGGGCCACAGTAGACGCTGAGCCAGGCATGCGATTCATCCGCACCGATCTTGCGAACCTCACCGGGCGGCGGAATCGTTCGCAAATAACCGCTGACGTAACGCGCCGGCAATCCAAGTGATCGCAGGCAAGCGATTTGAATATGGGCAAAGTCTTGGCAAACGCCCGCACGCAGGGCAAACGCATCGGCCGTCGGCGTGTTGACTTCGGTGGCGCAGGTGTCGTAACGGAAATCGTGATGGATTCGCTTGGTCAAGTCCAATGTCGCCTCGACGATCCCACGTCCCTCGATGAACGAGGTGCGAGCGTAATCCGCGTACTTGGCGTCTTTCTGGATACGCGGTGAATCGAAGCAGAATTCGTCGACGTAGCGGCCCGAGCGACTCTGCCGAATCTGTCCTGGCTGGCCGACAATCGTGTTCCAGGGGACCGCATCTGGAACGCTCGAGAGTGCTGGCGGATCAACCGTCACCTCGCTGGTGGCAACCGCCGTTAATTCTTTGTGCAGCGTTTCGATGGCAAACGAGTAAACGCAGTTGCCAAAATAGTCCGTGTGCTCAGTAACCGTCTCGGGTTCGGGTGAGATCGAGATTTCCGATCGGTGGCATATCATTCCCGGTCGTGTGCTCGGCTGCATCCGCAATTGATTTTGGCAAACGGCAACCGAGTCGCTGTAGCGATAGTGGGTTCGATGCGTAATGCGATAACGAATAGATGAGTCAGACACGGTTTAAGGCCATTGAGTCCAGGGCGGCACGGGGTTTCACTGTTACACTGACACCTAATTATCTTTTGCAACAGGTGGCTTTAGTCAATTTCAGGCACACTGACTCCGGTTAAGATTTGCGTCGTTCCAGTGTGGATCAGATAGCGTGCCGCGATAGCGTCGGACAAACTCGGCAATCCACGAATCAATTGCTCGAGCAAACGTTCCAAATGCGGTCTCTTGTTGTTGCTATCCACTTCGCTTAATTGAGCAGGATCGGCCATTCGCAATGCGTGCAGCATCTGGCTGGCAATCTTTTCATCCGCCCCAAGGCCGACGATTTTTGCGCCGGTTGGCAACTGGTGAATCAGGGCCGTAATCTCATGCAGCTGAAAACTTAACGAGCGAGGATTGGTTTCGTCCGTGACCAACAAATCGATCGTCGGTGCAGGACGAACCAAATTCAGATAGCGTGAACGATAGGTCATCATGCTATCCAGTGCGTCCAGTACGCCCTCGCACACCGACGTCTCGTTGCTGACCGGATTGACCAACGTGGCGTCAAGCAGTTCGGCGGTTTGGTCTGCACGTTCGATGCGTCGCCCTAGCTGCAAAAAACGCCACGCATGTGTTCGCGTGGTGCTTTCGCTCGCGACTCCAGCGAAGGCAAGTAGATCGCTAATCAATTGGTTTAAACGCTCGATCACCCGGCCCATATTGTCGTTCGGGTGCGACGGGTTCTCTTTGGTATCGCTGCCGATTCGTTGGATGATCCGATAGGCATCGATCGAAAGCCGGTCACGCACGGAGCGGGCATTCATCACGATCGAGCGAATCGTGGCCTGCAATCCGCGTGGTTGGTTGCGATCGGTGATCGAGCTGGGCAGCATATCTTCGACACGAGGCAGATTTCCATTGAGTCCGGAAACCGCATAGCCGGGTTCGATTTGACCGATCGCGGCAAGCGCAGCAAGCAAGCGAGGGATTTCCGGCATATCACGAAGCTCGTTTTCGCCTGCCACGCGAAGAAGTGTCGCTCGCAACAGTCGTGCAATCGCTTCGGCTCGTTCGGCATAACGCCCAAGCCAAAACAAATGCTCAGCAACGCGACTGGGTAATTCGTCGCCGCTTCGTTTTAGCTTGATCTTAGCGTTCGCCGGTGGCAGCAATGTCGTTTCGGTGTCGATGGGCTGAGTGCTCGAAATCCAACAATCCATCGTCAAATGACCACTGGCGTGCGATCGATCGAGCTCCTGTTCGCGAGGGCTGACACGAGCAAGTGCCCCAGGCAAGACTTCGATTCCGTTCGCCGTTTGCAATTGGAAACAACGCAGTGCCAAGAACCACGGCTCAAGCTGATCGTTAGTCCAGATCGGTGTCGTGCTGTGAGCCAATTTTTGCTGAGCCACAAACTCGCGTGGCTTGGCCTTGATCGCCGCCACCAACTCGTCGCGTGCAGAGCTGGACAAGGTCGAAGGGGCAACCGGCGGAACCCCTGACACGACAAACGCGGGGCGGATGACTAACGAATCAAGATTACTGAGTACGTAATCGCACTCTTTCTTGCCACCGCACCAATACGTGGCCACGTTCGGCAATCTCAACGGCTCGCCCATCAGCAATTGACTGGCCGCTGGCAGAAACGGTAGCAGTGCCGGCGTTTGCGCCATCACACTACCAATCGAATTGACGACCGCAACATTTTGCTCACGAATCGACCGCATCAGCCCGGTGACCCCTTCCGTGGAATCGGGATCCAGTTCCAAAGGATCACATTTGCGATCGGATACATGACGCCACAGCACTTCGATTGGTAACAAACCCCCTAACGTTTTTAGGTTTAATTGGCCGTTACGTGCGGCGAGGTCAGTGCCTTCGACCAGGGTCAAACCGAGATAGCGAGCCAAGTAGGCGTCTTCAAACTCGCGGTAACTGTCATGGCCCGGCGTCAACAATGCCACGCGCGGGTTGTCACGCATTCGCGGAGCGAGCGAACGAAGATGATTGCGTAGCGAATCAAAAAAGGAAGCGAGCCGCCGCGTGTTGCACTGACGAACCACTTGCGGAAACACACGCGTGGTGACGATGCGATTCTCCAGCAAATAGCCCAGGCCACTCGGTGCACGAGTGCGATCACTTGTCACCCACCACGTACCATCGGTGGCTCGCGCAATGTCGGTAGCGGTGATGTGCAGTCGCTTGCCACCAGAGCTTGGCATCTTGTGGTAGGCACGCTGAAAATACGGATTAGCCCACAGCACATCCGGCGGAACGATTTTTTCTTTGACCAGCCGTTGCTCGCCAAGCAGATCTTCCAAAACCGCTTCCAGCAGCAACGTTCGCTGGGCGAGTCCGGCTTCGAGTTTGGCCCAGCAAGCGGAATCGATCACCAGCGGGATCGAGGACAATCGCCACGGACGCACGAGCCGCCCTTCGTCGCTGTCGACATTGAACGTGGTTCCGTTTTCGTGAACCAGTTCGTCGATCGTCGCGACCCGCTCATTCATCCCCTGGTTGCCAAGCGATTGCAGATAGTCGGCAACGGGCTGCCAATGGGGACGGATCTTCCCCCCTGGCGTTTTGCATTCGTCAAAACGTTCCGGCGTAGCGGCGTATTCGCCGAGAGAAGGTGTCGAGGCAACGGGCGATGTCAAAACCATCAGACTCGCGGGTAGGAGCAAGAAACAGACAGCGGTGATGCCCTTTCTGGAAAAAAGCAGGCCGCCGTTAAGTTGCCAGTCTATATCAAGTGATGACTGTCGTCATTCGGTTGGTCTGTAACCCATTCTTGTTGAAATCTTGATGTTTCTTGGGAATACCTCGTCAAAGGGCCCGGAGATTTCACGTCCAGGAACAGTGAATTAACCTCTGGCAGAGCAACAACTTAAACAACTGTGATTCAAGATGCTGGTTACAAACCAGTATGGGAGTGAAGTGATCCGCGAGTTTCGCTACTTTGTGCCTCTAATTGTGCTTTCCTAGACCCTAGCTGCTGTCTATGAGGGTTAGGCGACCTTTGCGGGCTGGCTCAGGACCGCACGTGCCGTCGCAAATCGAGCGTGATTGGGTATTCGCATCGGTTCGCCAACGGAGGAAGATCGGCAATGTCAAATTTTTCACCGCTCATCGTGCAGCGTTCAAACTGAGCGACACGCCGTGATTCGGCTTCACTTGCGTTGATCGGGAACCGTTCGTGGCTACGTCCTGCCGGGTGTACCGCGTGGTAGCGGCATCCGCCAATCGATTGACGATTGCGCAGATCGACAATATCGAATTGCAGAGGGGTGTGGATACCAATCGTTGGATGCAAGCACCGTGGCGGTTGCCAAGCACGATACTTGACGCCAGCAACAAACTGATTCTGGACCCCGGTCGGATGCATCGGTACACGGACTTGGTTGCACATTATCGCATAGCGGGCCGAGTCCATTCCATCGACAAGAATCTCTAATCGCTCGAGCGACGAATCGACATAGCGAGCCGTCCCGCCCGATCCCGGTTCTTCGCCCATCACATACCACGGCTCGATCCCACTTCGCAGTCGCAGCTGGACTCCTTGATGGGTGACTTCGCCAATTTTTGGAAAACGGAATTCGTGTTGCGGTGCGAACCATTCCGATCGCAACGTGGCTCCGCGACGATTCAGATCGTCGATCAAATCGCAAAGATCTTGCCAGACGAAATGAGGCAACATAAAGCGATCGTACAGTGTGGTTTGCCAACGTGACATCGGTTCTTGATACGGTTTTTCCCAGAACACTGCGACCGCGGCACGAATCAATAATTGTTGAGCGAGATTCATCCGCGGGTTCGGCGGCATCTCGAATCCACGCAATTCGACAAGTCCTAGTCGTCCCGTCGACGAGTCCGGCGAATAGAGTTTGTCGATGCAAATCTCGGTGCGATGCGTGTTGCCAGTCAAGTCGACCAGCAGATCGCGGAACAAACGATCGACCAACCACGGCGGTTGCTTCTCGCCGAGCGTGTTGAGTTGACTGAGCGCGATCTCCATTTCGTAAACGGCATCGACGCGTGCTTCGTCCATCCGCGGCGCTTGGCTGGTCGGGCCGATAAAACGACTGCTGAACAGATACGAAAGTGCAGGATGATTATTCCAGAACCGAATCATGCTGGCCAATAAATCAGGCCTGCGGATAAACGGACTTTCCGACGGCGTCGATCCACCGAGCACGATATGGCTTCCGCCTCCGGTGCCCGTGTGGCGTCCATCGAGGTCAAATTTTTCGGCGCCAAGTCGACTCTGTTTCGCTTCCTCGTACAGGGTCTCGGTTAGATGCACCAACGATTCCCACGAATCGGTCGGCTGAGTGTTGATCTCAATCACTCCCGGATCCGGCGTCACTTTGAAATACTCGATGCGGTCATCGGGCGGTGGCAGATAGCCTTCCAAGATCACCGGCATATCCAACTTCACGCAGGTCTGTTCGATCGCCGACACTAGGTCAAGGTAATCTTCGAGTCGCTGCGTTGGAGGCATGAAAACATGCAGTCGACCAAAGCGACACTCCACGCAAAGCGCCGTGCTAATCACATCGTCGCTGGTCGGTAAATCGTCGGGATCCTCTTCGTCGAGCTTCTGCTCGTTGACCGGAAGAGTCGGCAGTTCTTCACCACCAAGAATGACTGATTCGTTCCCTTTTCCCAATGGCGGCAGTGGTGGATGTGTCGCGAACGGATCCGCAGGCGTCGTATGAAACACCGCGCTGGTACTTGTGCCACTGGGCAGCGATTCCAGGGGCAAGCGAAGCCCGATCGGCGAATCGCCAGGAATCAAATACAGTTTTTCCGCACGGACCGGCCATCGACCACTGATCCATCCCGGTTTGGCTTGCCACCAAGCCCGACGCAGCGGCAATACACAGCCCACCGGCTTACTGAGCCCCTGCGTGAACGTGCGCATCATCATCGCGCGTTCGTTTGGATCGTCAAGCTTCGAGTCCGTCGGGTCGACATCGACCGGCAAGCGATTCTCTCGCCACAAGTAGTGAAAGGCATCTTCGTAAACCGGGAACGACATTTTGGCACTGATGCCCAGTTCGGACGCCAGGCTTTGTACAAATCGACTGGCGTCGTCGGCCGTCAATCCATAATCTTTGCCTTCGTCGGCAATGTATTTCGGATCATTCCAGACGGGTTGCCCGTCACGACGCCACATACACGTCAATGCCCAACGCGGCAGCGATTCGCCGGGGTACCATTTGCCCTGGCCGTAGTGCAACAAACCGCCCGGAGCAAACTTGTCACGCAGTCGCAGCAGCAACACGTTGCTGAGCACCCGCTTCTCTTCGCCCACCGCGTCGGTGTTCCACTGCGGGTCTTCCATATTGTCAATGGAAACGAACGTCGGCTCGCCGCCCATCGTCAATCGCACGTCATTCTTCTGTAAACGCTCGTCGATCTTTTGACCGCTTAGTAAAATCTCGGACCACTGTTTATCCGAGTAAGGCTTGGTGACACGTGGATCTTCATAGATCCGCGACACGGTCATCGTGTGCTCAAACTCGACGTCACACGCTCCGTGGCCGCCCGTGATCGGCGCAGCACCGGTGTAGGACGGTGTACAGGCAAGCGGAATGTGACCTTCGCCCGCGAACAGACCGCTGGTGGGGTCAAGTCCGACCCAGCCCGCGCCGGGCAAGAAGACTTCGGTCCAAGCATGCAGGTCACAGAAATCGGCGGTCGGTCCCGAAGGCCCTTCCAACGGTTTTTCGTCCGCGGTCAATTGGATCAGGTATCCCGAGACAAACCGCGCGGCCAATCCCAATTGGCGAAACGTTTCGACCAGCAACCAGGCCGAATCACGGCACGAACCGCTGCCCAATGTCAGTGTTTCCTCAGGCGTTTGTACGCCCGGTTCCATTCGCACCAAGTACTTGACGCGCTGTTGAGTCAAGCGGTTGATCTCGACCAAGAAATCATTGATCGACGTGGAGGTCTTAGGCAGGGACGCAACCCATTTGCCGAATTTTTCGGTTGCAACCGACTGCGTTAGATAAGGAGCCAGTTGCTGTTTGACGTCGGCGTCGTAATCAAACGGCCAATTTTCCGCATACGATTCAACAAAGAAGTCAAACGGGTTGATGACCGTCATGTCCGCAGTCAAGTCGACCGTGACACAAAGTTCTTTTGTCGGTTTTTGAAAGACAAAGCGGGCGATCGGATTGGCAAACGGATCTTGTTGCCAATTCACGAAGTGATCCTCAGGATCAACCTTCAAATTGTACGCATCAATTTTGGTTCGCCCATGGTACGCCGGGCGCAGGCGAACCAATTGAGGCCCCAAATGGATCGCACGTGAATAGAGGTAACGCGTTTGGTGATGCAGTGCGACACGAATGGTCATGGAGCTGTCGATATATTGAAATAGTCATGGTTAAGAGAGCCACCGATTTGGTTTAGCTCTTGCTGCAAGTTGTCGATGAATTGATGCATCCCACCGGCCAACACCTCTTTCACATTGGTCGAGGACATCCGATGCCGCAGCGCCGCCATCTGCTTCTTTGCCGTGCCCGATGACGCCGATTTAGAAACCTCTTGAATCGCATCCAGCGATGCATCAGCACCCACGACGCACGACAGAATCGATCTTGGGAACGTACCGTGGAACAAGAAAAAGTTGACGACTTTCTCG
>CAXBHV010000096.1:0-11148 GCA_963974855.1 uncultured Rhodopirellula sp.
AGATAGCCGCTTAGTGGCTCAAGCACATGTTGCCAGGGACGCGTCGCGTGCCGGTTACGCACAGGCACGGAATCGCCGGCAAAAACGGCACGAAAGATATCGGGAACGATGCGGTCGATCGCCCAGTCGCCACCCCCGATCACGTTACCGGCACGCGCCGATGCAACGCGATGTGATGCGTCTGAATCGAAAAATGACCGGCGATAACTGCTGGTGACCAATTCAGCACAACCTTTCGATGCACTGTACGGATCGTAGCCGCCCATCGCGTCTTCCTCGCGATAGGCATGCAGCCATTCGCGATTTTCATAGCACTTGTCCGTCGTCACCATCACCACGGCACAGGGAGCATCGAGCATACGGATAGCGTCAAGGACGTGGACCGAGCCCATCACGTTGGTCGCAAACGTTTCCACCGGCTGGTCAAACGATTTGCGGACGAGTGGTTGTGCGGCAAGATGCAACACGATCTCGGGCTGCACCTTGGCAATCGCCTGCCGGACTTTTTCTTGGTCCCGTATGTCGACGCGAAAATCGGATGCCAATGTGCCTTGCAGATCAAGCTTGCCGAACAGCGTCTCGTGTGGCTCGGGATCTAGAGCAAGCCCGTGAACTTCCGCGCCCAGGCGAAGCAGCCAAGATGCGAGCCAGCTGCCTTTGAATCCGGTATGCCCGGTTAATAATACGCGGCGTCCGCGAAACTGTTTATTGAACAAAGTGGTCGCTCCTTTTCAGCTCCAGGTTTTCCACGGTGCCGAATCGCTATCCCACATCTCTTCGAGGTGATTGCGATCGCGGAGCGTGTCCATCGGCTGCCAGAAACCACGGTGGCGGTACGCGATCAGCTCTCCGTCGTTAGCAAGCTGCTCGAGCGGTTCACGCTCCCAAATTGTCTTGTCGCCAGAGCAGATGTAGTCCAAGGCACTCGGTTCGAGCACAAAAAAGCCACCATTTATCCAGGCGCCATCGCCTTGCGGCTTTTCTTGAAACGCCGTCACACGCTCGATCGAACGCGTGTCGTCGAAGCGTAGCGATCCGTAACGTCCCGGTGGTTGCACCGCAGTCATCGTCGCCTTCTTTCCGCTATCGCGATGAAAAGCAAGCAATTCGGTCACATTGACGTCCGCAACACCGTCGCCGTAGGTCAAACAGCACGTCGCGTCGCCAATGTACGGTTTTGCTCGCAAAAGCCGACCGCCGGTCATCGTTTCGTCACCAGTGTCGATGATGGTCACTCGCCAAGGTTCGGCGTTGCGGCTATGTACTTCCATCGAATTGTTTTGCATGTCAAAGGTCACGTCCGACATGTGCAAAAAGTAGTTGGCGAAGTATTCCTTGATCACGTAGCCTTTGTAGCCGGCGCAGATCACGAAATCATTGACCCCGTGATGCGAGTAGATTTTCAAGATATGCCACAGGATCGGCCGACCGCCGATTTCCACCATTGGCTTTGGTTTCAGAGACGTTTCTTCCGAAAGACGAGTCCCGAGTCCACCGGCCAGAATAACGGCCTTTGTGGGGGAAGAAGAGTTTGCGTTCGCCAAGGTTCCAACCTGTTTCAAGTGCGGCCCGACGGAATCGATTCGCAAACAGCGTTGACGAATCGTACCGTGGAAAGAGGAAAACGGATCCTCGATCCTCAGCGTTGCTTGATAAGCGATTGCCCCGTGTAGGGCTAGGTCAATTGACCCGGGTGTGCGTGGCGGAGCCCTCGATCCCGTGCCGCTCGAAGACTCCGCGACCCCGTTCGCTTCGAGTCCGCCTTGTGCTCAATCAGCAATCCTCACGCTATTTCCAACACCCCTACTTTCCGCCTGCTCTGAAACAATCGTTCCTGCGTTCTGGCCAACGCCATGAACGATTTCATGGTAGCTACCTTCGCCAGAAGGTGGTGATTCGCAATGGACGCCACCAATCCACGCTCTGGCGAGCGTAGCTACTAAACGCAAGTGCTGTAATTTGCAGCCTTAAAAAGCGTTCACGGCGTTGGCTCTGCCTGGGAACCAGATGGAACTCAAACGTCTTAGCGTTTCCTAGAAACGAACTGCGCGGCCGATTAATTATTGGCCAGCTTGTCCGCGTCTTCATTTCCGGTGACATAGGGATTCTGTCGCACAGGACCCATTTTCTTTGGGGTCGGTTTGACTGTCGACGAATAGGAAACGCAAGGGTTAGGGCCACAAGGGTTCGAAACGGGACCGTTGACCGAACCGGGCGGCATCAAGAATTCCGATTCCAAGCGACCGCGGTAACTTGTCGGTGCATTGACCATCGGCGGGGCCGCAAAAGGGCTCATCCCGTAGGGACGTGCGTAGCGAGCACCGTAGTAAACGGGTGGATTGGTCGCAAAGTAAGGGGGGGTGCGTAGCGATGTGCCGTAGTAGGAGCCATAGGGACTGTAAAATCCGTAGCCGCCAAACGGAAAGACGCCGTTTGCGTCGGGGTACTGGGCCGATGCGGATTCCGAGGTCGAGACGACGGCGGCAAGGACGATCACGGCTGTAACAACAATACTTTTCATCGAAAACCTCAACTGAACATCATGGGGGCTAGGATTGTCGCGTAATTTCTGCGACTCTCGCTATCTAAATGGAAGGGCCCCCGTACGACCCTATGCTTTCGCATAATCCCTACGCTAGTCTCCCCGAATCACCCTTTCAACTGATACGTTTCTACAATTTACTAATTCCGTCTTTTCCCGCTTCCCCCCGACGATCTGAAGAACCGACGCCCTCGCACCCCGGCTGAGTGATTAATCCGTGAAAATCGTTTGCATTATCCATTCTCTTAGTGGCGGTGGAGCCGAGCGTGTGATGGCGAGCTTGGCGTCGCAACTCTCTGCACGCAACCACGAAGTCGTCCTGGTCACGTTCGATGATGCACGCACCGACCGCCACGAAGTCGCCGACACTGTCCGCCGAATCCCTCTGAAGGTGATGCGGGCCAGCCGAGGACGCATCGACAAAGCGATGAATCTGCACCGCCGGCACAAGGCGATCCGCAAGACGATTGCGACCGAAAAACCCGATGTGGTGCTCTCGTTCTGCGACCGCACGAACCTCGATGTGCTGCTTTCGACGATTGGAATGAAGGTGCCGATCGTGGTCAGCGAACGCAGCGACCCGGCCCAACAATCGCTGGGGATGTTTTGGGAGAACATGAGGCGACGATCCTACAAACGCGCCGCTCGAGTGGTCGCGTTGACCAACGCAATCGCCAAGACGCTCGCCCCCCTCAGCCCCCGGCCGATCACGGTGATTCCCTCGGCGATCGCGCGTCCACGACGACGTGACAACGAACACGAAAACAAAATCATTCTCGGCGTGGGGCGACTCGCGCCCGAAAAAGGGTTTGACCGGCTGATCGAAGCCTTTGCTAAAATTGCTGACGAGGCGCCCAAATGGTCGTTGAAAATTCTCGGCGAGGGAGCAATGCGAGAAGAATTGCAACACCAAGCCGACGAGGCCGGGATCGCCCGCCGATTATCGATGCCAGGCTGGCTGCGTCCGATCGCACCCGAATACGAAATCGCCACCGTGTTTGTGTTGCCCAGCCGTTACGAAGGATTCCCATCGGCGCTACTCGAAGCGATGGCAACAGGATTGCCCTGCATCGCGATGAATTGCCAAAGTGGATCGTGCGAGATTGTCTCGCATGACGAAAACGGATTACTGGTCGAAGACAGCGTCGATGCGCTCGCCGACGCGATGCGTCACTTGATCAAAAACGAGTCGGAACGAGTGCGACTCGGAGCCGCGGCAACCGAAGTGATCGAGCGGTACGACTTTGATTCGATGGTCGATGCCTACGAGAATCTGTTGACCGAAGTCGTCCAAGCTGGCCGATCGTCGCGAGACGGCTGATCGCAAGCGAAGTGGAAGATGTTGAGCTTCCTAAAATGGACTCGTCGCGAAGTGACGATTTGCTTTAGTCCCGGTGAGCCGTGGGCCGTAAGGCACCGGGTATTGCGTGGAACCCGGCCGCTCACGCGCGAGCGGCACACCAAATCAACAAGCCGCTAACCCCGGTTGAGTGGTGACGCAACCGTGGCTAGCGCCAAAACGCAACGCTGTGAAGCATTTCGTAGCGGAACTCGTCAAGAGTTTCGGGAATTGAGTTCGTTCAACGAAAGTCTTGACGACTTCCGCTACGAGGCATCCCGTGACTTAATGTTCAACCGGACCTACCCTTGATTAAAGACGACCCAACAGATCGCGTTTTTTCTCGGCAAACTCTTGATCGCTGATGTAGCCTTTTTCCAACAGACTGCCGAGTCGCTCCAGCGTGCCGAGGACGTCTTCGCTTCCTGCGGAATTCCCTTGGCTGGAATTTTGCAAGTTGGAATTCGACGGCATTTCATTGGCTGGCGCATTTGACGGGGCAATCGGCTGCTCCATGGGTGCGGGTGCGACGGGCGGCGCGACAGGCACTCCGTTGCGAGAGACGACCGGCAAGGTCGACAAGTTCACCGTTCCATATTGGCTGGTAAACGTAATCGAGCTGCCGCCGCCTTGTTGCTGACCAAAACCACCAATTTGATGATCGAGCGTATCGTAAACCCAGATATCGGATCCCGTCTTCACCGCCAAGCGTCGACTATAGGAAAAATAGGCGTAGCGAACATGGTTCTGTGCCCCGGTCGCGTTGGGGACGCCAAGATCCTGAGGCCACCAATTCTGGTCAGGATCAGGCACGAACAAGCTGTTGCTCGATCCCATTTGGCCCGAGGTCTGCGACTGCGAATCGCTGCCCCCCTGACTTTGGCTTTGAAACGAACCACGAAACGGCGACGTTTGGTGATTCGACAGTTCGTTAGCGATATCGTTGCAAATGTTGTCGACACGCGACTTCAATTGATAATTGAACAAGTCGCTTACCATCGTCATCCCGCCCTGCATCCACTGGCCACAGCCACCGAATTCAGGATGGTTGAATTGAGCCATCGACCCGTTGCCGTTGTTAACCGCAATCAACATATGAGTGACGGCGTCTGTAGAGACCCCGTGACGTTGTGCTAGTCGCTGGACCATCTCGTTTCCAGCGGGTGAAAGTTGTGGCATCGTAATGCTCGTTCCTATCGCGGTGGTTGCTGCGGTCGCAAATGGACCGAGGAACTCTATTTTGGCTCGCTATTGTCACTGAGGGAAGCGTGCATCCTGAAAGAATCGCGATTGACCCTCACGTCGCCGCGAGCCATCGCACCTGAAACGGTCGCACTGGCACCGATTCGCTCGATGAGACCGATTCCATCGCTAAGGCATCAAAAACGTCCGAATCGCAGATGCCCTCTAACGAAATCTCCCGCGGTTGATCCGTTAAATTGGCAAGCACGACAACGCGATCTCCGGAATCGCTTGTTCGCACAAGTCCCAGCAATCCATCACCGGACAAATCCAACACCTTCTGGGACGCCGAGGGGTGAAATGCAGACAACGTTCGCCGCACTTCCAACAATCGCCGATATCCATCAAAGATGCGGCGCTGGAGCGAATCGGGTTCCGCGAGCAAATCTTCTAATTCGCGACGCGAATACTTATGGCGGTTTATCCGCCGATTCTCGCCTGATTGAGCTAGTCCCTGAAGATCGTTTTGAGTTCCGACCAAAGAATGAAAATAAACCGCTGGCACCCCCTGCATCGATAACATTATCGCCTGAGTCGCCAAAAAACGGCGTGAATGCTCCGCCGTCGAAACCGTATTGGCATCCGCGACCGCATCCACCAAGGCGATATTCAATTCATAAGGACTGTCGCTGCCATCGGATTTCCGCCGGGTGCTGACGCGCCCTCCGTGCTTTCGCACCACGTCGGCAAGCGCCGCCACGCGTTCGTCCGATACGATGCCTTCCAACGGACGCACTCCGATGCCATCGTGTGATGCGGTGAAGTTAAAGAACGTCGTCTGCGGCGACACAGGCTCGAGCGTACCGAGCCAATCACGCAACACCGACGTATCGCGACTGTGAATCGCATCGAGCAGCAGCGGTGGCAAGCTGAACTGATAAACCATGTGGGCTTCATCATCGCCGCTGCCGAAATAGCTGATATTCTCATCATGAGGCACGTTGGTTTCTGTCAAAATCAACGTTCCCGGCGCCGCTGCGTCCAGTACATGACGCAGTAATCGCACCACCGCATGCGTTTTGGGATGGTGAATGCATGGCGTGCCGACCTCTTTCCAAAGGTAAGCGATCGCATCGAGCCGAATGATCCGAGCTCCACGCTGGGCATATTGCACCAACGTCTCAGCCATCGCCAGCATCACGTTAGGGTTTTCGTAATTCAAGTCGACTTGATCGCCGCTGAACGTGGTCCACACATGCTTGGTGCCCGCACTCGTTTCGAACGGAGTCAACAATGGCAGACTTCGCGGACGAACCACGCCAGAGAGATCGACGCTTGGATCTTGGTCAATAAAGAAGTTTTCGCATGCCGGCTCGCCTCGCAAAAATCCCTTGAACCACTCGTGGTGCTGCGAGCAGTGGTTTAGCACCAAGTCGAACATCAAATCAAACGGCCTGCCAAGCTCGTCAATGTCTTCCCATGTCCCGCTTTCCGGATCAACGGCGAGATAATCGATCACCGAAAATCCATCGTCGCTCGAGTAGGGGCAAAATGGCAGCAGATGTACGCAGGAAAGACGTGAATCGAGTGCGTGATCAAGCAAGAAGGAACGAAGTTCCGAGAGCGGCGTGTCGGCTCCGTCATGGATTTGATCCGCATAAGTGATTAGCACCACATCGCGTTCACTCCACAACGACGACGAAGGGGGCTGTGCAGGGCCCGAGCGCATCAGCCGTGCAATCCCCTCGGCAAGCACCGCAGGCACCTCGCCATAGATTTCGCGAAGTAGTGATTCGGTGGTTGCATTCATGGCAATATCCCTAAATTGACAAACAATTAACTCTCGTCTATCGAAGCGTTGACAGAGCGTAGGGCCGGTTCCTACCGGCCAATTCCATCAAGCCGTCAAGGACGGCCGGTGGGAACCGGCCCTACTCGAAACGGCACACTTATTTCCCGTATTTCCCGCGTGTTTCCTTACAAATTGTCGAGTCCGGTAAAGTTGGTGACCAACGATCGCAATTTTCTTCTTAACACGCTGTAACTAAAGAACGCCTTGCCAATTTCGTAGTTGAAGTCGACCATCTCGGTACGGTATTTTTCGTCGTCAATAATCCGCCGCACTTTGTTGACGACTTCGCGAGTCAGATAGCCGTCCATCGCGATCACCCGAGCTCCCTTGGGTTCAATGTCCGCAACAAAAATGGAGTAGCGGTTGACCAACACGGGCTTACGAAAATAGAACGCTTCCAACAGTGCGTTGCCGAACCCTTCGTAGATACTTGGGTAGGTGATGAAGTCCGCTTGCGAGTAGGCATCTTCGAGCGTGTAGACCCGCTTGCCATCGGCCGAAATACGACGTTTGTCGTCGACGACCGAGTCACAAAGCCGCAAATCGACGCCATGGCTTTCCGCCATCTCCTGCAGCGCCGTCAAATACTCGTTGCCCTCATCACCGCTGGCGTGCGAGATCACGAGTTTGCAGCGTGGGTCCTTCAAGGCAGCGACGAGTGAAATCGAGTGCTCAATTCCTTTTCGCGGAACCACTCGCGTTGGCTGCAGAAACATGATGTCGTCTTCGGCAAGCCCGATATCCTTGCGGAACTTTTTGGCGTACTCGTCGACCTCTGCGGGTTCGTTGTCGAAATCCAATACATTGGGAACCAGCGTCGAGGAAACTCCGCGGCGGTGCGCCAGGTCCTCTTGCGCAAACGAATTGATCGTCACGTTCTGGATCGAGGAAAGGGCGGGCGGAAACGACATCCACAACAAATCCGTTACCGCGGAAACACTAAACCGATCGCGTTCCCAATAGAAATCATGGTGATGGGCGATCGTCGGAAATCCGGTCTCGGCAATGAAGTGCGTTAGTGCAACGCCGAGCGGAATGTTCATCGGAATGCACAATGCGTTTTGAACAATCAGCAGGTCCAGGTTGTAACGACGCGTGAACTCGTACAACGTTCCCTTTAGATAGTCGGCCAGTGCATAGATTCGCTGCGTGACATCCGGAGTCCGTGTCCGCGTACCGAACGCACGGCGGTTGATCCACTCGATGTCTGGATGGCCAAAGTAGGCGTGAGGCACGACCATCGACGTTTCTTCATCGCGATCACTTAGCCCCGAGTACCAATGGCTGATGTGCCGATGATCCCACAGCACCCGAGCCCACTTGGCACTTTCGAGCGACACGCCATCAGTTCCCGAAAATCGCGTTCCCACGAATCCAATCCGAACACCCATTTGCGATTGCAACTTTCTTTTGTGGAACGAAAAATGTGCAGCGTCTACTCGCAGCCTATCCGACGGCAATGCACTCTCGCAATTGCAACAAGTCGGTCAAAATCAAATCCGGTTTCAGCTGCGAACAACGAGGATCGGACTGGCGACTTCGACAACTTCGCTTGTCTCCGGCAAACCACGCCGTTTTCAGTCTAGCTTGCTTTGCCGCGTAAACATCGTTCAACATGTCGTTGCCGACATACAAGGCCTGCTGCGGCTGAATCGACGCCCGTCGCAATCCAGCAACCAACACATCAAACAAAAGCGGATCGGGCTTGGCATGCAGAAAACGATTGGAAAAGACACACAGATTCAGATCGAAGCCGGCATCGGCTAACGAACCGCCCACCAAATCTTCGACAAGAATTGGTGTAAATACCTGAGCGTTACTGACAATCCCCAGCCGCAATGGTTGCTCGTGCAACCAAGCCAGCAACCCGGCAGCACCTGGCATCGGCCACGTTGGGTTCGAGATGGCTTCATGCTGCGCCGCCATACGAACCACCGCCGACGTGCTTTGCAATACATCGGCTTCACCACAATCACGAAGCGTTTGTCGCCAAGCGTCCACGATATTGATCTCGGGCTTGATGCAGCCCGCGTCTTGACGCTGGGTGTTCGAAGCTTGAATCACTTCGTGCAGTCGGGTGATCCGGCGAGACAGGTCGCCTTGTTTGGATTCGATGAATTCAGTCGCGGGATCGGACGCGACACTCGATCCGACATCACCGCTGCCGCTGATGACTAGGGTGCCGTAGATGTCAAAAATGACGGCCCGCACATCATGGAGCGGTTTCAATTCACAAGCAACCGAGGTCGCGATCGGCTCCATCGGTTGACGAAGCTTTAGTACAGCGTCGATCATTGACATTGAAACGGTCTTTCAAATAACCACGTTCTTGCATGCTGAAAGATTACACCTAACCGACGAGCACAGAAGAGTTCACTGCGTTAAGGGCCTCACGGTAATCATTCGGTTCGCCAAGGAAAGAATGACCGTGATCGTTAAACCTCGTTTTGACAATTGCCCGCTCTTACAACTGTCCTTACCAACTCAATTCCACCCGTATCAGCGACAAACTACCATAGATCACTAAAAGCTGCGACGCATGGCGCTTGGCCCCGTACAGATGGCGTCGGGGTGAGTGGAATTTGCCGCTTAGGCGTCAGCCTGGGTTGCTAGAATTTTGATGTTCCCACTGGATTTGAGGACGTTTTTTTCCGGCGAACTCCGTAGTCACCTCGCCCCAAACGAAGGAGACTGCGGATTTAGTACGACTTTCTCGCACTTGCGTTAACCGATTGGGTGTTAGCAAATTATTGATCGGGTTACCCGAATTCGCAAGCGAGGAAGTAATTGGGCAAGGCTGATCCATCGCTTCGCAATAAGCAAGATATTGCCGGCTCAATTTGCACGACGTCACATCGTTCCAATACGGTGGTCGATTATTAGTGTGATTCGCAGGGCCGACTACACCAAGGAGGAATTTTTTGGTAGGAAGATGGAGGTAGGAAGATAAGACGGCTCAACGATGACCAGGGATCGTGGTGAATGTTACCTGGTGGTGGGCGATGTTGATCCAATGGATCGCACGCAGAGGGCTGAAATGGATGAATCGTGCAAGTTGAGTTCGATATGCTGACGTATCGCGGTTCATAGCGGTTATTTTGAATGCAGTATTGGGCGCGGCCAGATGATAACGCTGTCGTCCGAGAAAATCGCCGTTTCGATTGACTGGAAGCATTGCTTCGACAACCTCAACTCCTCCAAGCCGGGACACGACTGCTTCTTGATATAGCGATAAGGTGAGCGATGTCCCCCAGTCGCGAAGTAGGCTAACGACGATATCTCGAAATCGATTGTCTCCGTCGAATTCAACGTCATTGACTTTGAATGAACGACGCTGCTCCGAATCGAGCGGCGCGTTGACAAATTGAGACTCGACATTTGAAGAACGAAAATTAATCAGTTTCCCACGCGGTAAATCGAGCAGGTGTAGGTAAGTCAGCAATTGTCCAATGTGAGCGTCAGTGATTGCTTTGACGACCTTTAATTCGTAGACGGCGTGTTCAGCAACAATCAGGTCGAGGAGGAGCGTTTTGCGGTACTCGCGATGCACAAGTTGTAGCTCAACCTCGCGGCTCACCATAATCCCCGCTGACCGTAGCCTGGCAGCTAGATCCGCTTGGTAGATTCGCTCATCCGCCAATCGTCCCAACTTGTTCTGTGAGTTAAATGCGTGCTGCATCACTCGGTAATCGAGATCCCGAAGCTCGTCGGTTGTAAGCTTGCCAATGGAAATGCTGCAGCTAACGGGCATCACACCGGCCTTTCGTAAGTCATCATCTTCTTACCTCCATTTTCCTACCAAACCTGCGGCACCAACCTCCGCATCGACATAACTTAACACGATCGAACAGCCCTAGCGATTCAGCTTTCGTCCGATGCTGGTTTTCCAACACAGTTTTGCCGCAAGGCCGCCGTTTCGTCGGTGGTGAATTTTTAGGTTGGCAACGTCAATCGCTTTGGTCACGCGATCCGGTTGGTCACGCCGCGGACGCCTCTTTTGGTTGGCAACGCTCTTTGGCATTGGTAGACTTTATCGGCTTGCCACGTTCTCACGCTTCGGTCACCCACTGCGTCGGCAAAACCTTTCAACGGGCGTCCATCGAATGGCAATCATGCAATTCCTCGTTGGCTCTGTGATTGCCCCCGACCAAATTGCTGGCCGCAATGATGCGATCGACATCCCTGTAGGCACCACTTTTACTCGCATCACCAAGTCTCGCGTCGATGGCGACT
>CAXBHV010000097.1:0-11124 GCA_963974855.1 uncultured Rhodopirellula sp.
CGCGTGAGCGGCCGGGTCCCACGCCTTACCCGGTGCCTTACGGCCCACGGCTCACCACTGGGAATAACTTTTCGATTAAAACGACAGCCCGCAAGCGGCCCGCTTTAATTCGAACGTCGTACTCACTGCAACCAGACGGCTCGCGCTGTGTCGCTACCAAAGTAGATGGCATTAGCCATTCTAGCGGATCCCACTGCGACGCGTAAACGAAAACAGGGCAGGGGACAATCCGTGATTGTCTCTCTGCCCTATTGATTTTGCTGCCGATGCATTTTTCAGTGGACGCCGTCAATGATCTACAACTGTGCAGCCGCGTCTTTGACCGCGCTGCCTACCTCGATCACGTCAAGCTTATTATCACCTGCAGAGATCTCGACTTCGATCGGTGTGGTCGTCACGGCCCGGTATTTGGCACTGACCAAATCGAACATTTTCACTTCGTTCGAAACGCCGGGATCATTGCCACTGGCATCCCCTTCGGTTTGGGTTTTGTTCACCGTCACTTTGAACTTGCCCGCAGGCACGCCAGGGTACTTGCCGTGCGTCATCACCACAGCTTCACCATTCTCATTGGTGCTGCCTCCGGAAACCCATTTACTGAGCGCCGGATCCGCAGCCACCAATTGCACGCTCGCACCGACCAACGGTGCACCACCCTGGTGAACGGTGACGGTCGCCGGATGAAGGACGGGAAGACCTTCAGGGGTCTCTTCGCCCGCACAGCCAACCAAAACCGACAACGCGGTTCCCAAGAACGCAAACCGACATAGATTCAAAAACATAAAATCCTCAAAGGCAAAATGGATGAAATTTGCAGCACCAAATGCTTAACAAATTTGACTGATACTAGTTTGTAAACACAGCAGTTTCTTTACCCGCAGGTGATCCCATCGCACCCCAAACACCATAGGGACTTTCCCCACTCGTGACCTGGCGAGCATTGAGGTTGCCCGAATCAATCGAGTCCGTGATAAAGCGAACGGAACCATCAAACATCAATGTTTGCACGCCACCTTGGTGATCACTCGAAGGCGAATAGGTTCCCCAACTATCGTTGGTACCACCGTAAGCACAGGAATAGGAGTTCGGGGGCAAAGTTGTCGTGAAGCGATTGTTGACCGTTCGTCCATCACCCAAGATCAAACCACGCCAGCAGTCGGCACCGGTTTGATATTGGCGAGGATTGTTCGGATCCAGCGGTGCGGTCAAACAGGGCCCGGGAAGTGCCGAAGTCCCGTCATACATTCCGTTGAATCGTGCAACATCGCCTTTGACAAACGCTTGATCTCGTGGTGTTGCGGCAACCTCACTCATAGCAATCGTGTTGCTGGTACCGTCAAGCAAATCGCGAAAACGACGAATCGAATTTCTCTCGCCGTTAAGCCGAGGAATAAACGGAGCTCGCGAATCAATCCGCGCGTACGTACTGGCTTCTTGCGAATCATTGCGTGCGTTGTGCCACATCGCGTCGCCGGTACTAAACACATAATGGCACTTCGAGACGCCATTGATCGCAGTTCCATCGGCGTTTTGTGCCGAGGGACAGAGAAATGCCGCCTGGGGGCCAGCTTCTTGCAAGGCAACACTTTGCCAAGGACCCGATCCCGGCGTTGCAATCTTGGCGTCTTCGACAAACGCTTCGTAAAGCGCATCCATTTCCATGTACGGCATCAGGAACATCGCCGCACTGACCGTCCGACTGGCACGTGTGTAACCATGGAAATCAACTGCACCGGCAGGAAATTGGGTGTTCGAAGAGTGGTAATTTTGAATCGCCAACCCCAGCTGTTTCATATTATTGGAACACTGCATCCGCCGAGCCGCTTCGCGAGCGGCTTGAACTGCAGGCAAAAGCAGCCCGACCAATACGCCGATAATCGCGATAACCACTAACAATTCCACTAAAGTAAAACCTGCATTCTTCCGCTTCACATCACGATTCATCTGCCTACCCTCATATGAGAATGAAAAAAACATGGGTTGATGATTTAGCTCAAGCAAAATCAATTTCAAAAAACACAAACACTCACCACCCAGCCGGCGTCCAACGTGCAACATCAATCACATGTCGAACATCGTCACTTTTGGCGGGAAGATAATTGCGTGAGGTTGCAAAAGTAGCAGGATCGCAATCACTTGTGTGCTGCAATTCGCAAAAAAACGGAATCACGAAGCCGAAGTGATACTCAGTTAACAGGAACCGATACTCTATACACAACACATGTCAAATACGGCCCAGCAAATAGAAAAATACTTCAGCCAATCAACGTCAACGGGCGGTGACAAACACAATCCCCTCCCCAAAGCTACACATTACACCCGCGTCCCTTTTCCGGCCTGACCAAGAACGTCTACAACAAACATTGCGACTGTCAAGCAAATAGGTTGCCTCAAAAGGTCATCCCGCCAGACAGCTCAAGGAACCCAGACAAATCAAGCAACCGCATCCGCAAGACTGCCCATAAGTCTAAATCCATAGACTTTCATGCACACGATTTGACCTTGCCTGATCTACAACTCCGCCGCAGCATCTTTCACCGCCGCGCCGACGTCGATAACGTTCGGCTTGTTTTCGCCGGCTGTGATTTCGACTTCGACCGGAGTGGTGGTAACACTGCGAAATTTCGCATCGACCAAATCGTACATCTTCACAGGACTTGAAACTCCGGGATCGTTGCCTGCGACTTGCCCTTCGGTCTGTGTCTTGTTGACGGTGACTTTGAACTTGCCCGCTGGCGCACCTTCAAAATTGCCATGCGTCATCACCACGACTTCGCCTTTGGCATTGGTACTACCACCAGAGACCCATTTGCCGAGCACTGGATCTGTAGCAATCAACTGCACACTTGCTCCCACCAAGGGCGAACCGGACTGATGGATGGTTAGCGTTGTGGGGTACAAATCCGGCAGACCATCGGGAACCGATTCTGCGGAACATCCACACGCAACCAGAAACAACAAGACTGCCAACGCAGCGGTTCGATTGACAAGCATGACCCTCAGATTCCTTCAAAATGAAAAGACGCTTATGGGAAGTCGATACGTAAATCTAGTTTAGCAAATGAACATTCCCTCTACCGCGATCAAGGCAAGTGTGCCCCGTTGCCTTGATGCGGAAAGAGATGTCAGGCAACCGAATTAGTTTGAATACGTTTCCGTTTCACTCCCTGAGGGACTTCCCATTGCTCCCCAAACACCATACGGACTTCTGCCGCTTGTGACTTGGCGGGCATTGAGGTTGCCCGAATCAATCGAATCGGTGATGAAGCGAACGGCACCGTCGAACATCAACGTCTGCACACCACCTTGGTGTTCACTCGAGGGCGAGTAGGTACCCCAGCTATCGTTGCCGCCACCATAGGCACACGAGTAAGAATTTGGGGGCAGGGTAGTGGTGAAACGATTGTTGATCGTTCGACCATCGCCAAGGATCAATCCACGCCAGCAGTCGGCGCCGGTTTGATACAGCCGAGGATTGTTCGCGTCCAGCGGAGCGGTCAAACACGGTCCGGGCACCGCAGTGGTGCCATCATACATTCCATTGAAACTAGCCACGTCACCTTTGACAAAAGCCACGTCGCGGGGCGTTCCAGCAACTTCACTCATAGCAATCGTGTTGCTCGTGCCATCGAGCAAATCTCGAAAGCGTCGTTTCGAATTTCGCTCGCCGTCGATCTGCGGAATGAACATGCTACGTGAGTCGATGCGAGCATTCGAACTCGATTCTTGCGAATCGTTGCGAGCATTATGCCACATCGCATCGCCGGTGCTGAACACGTAGTGGCACTTCGACACCCCGTTCACTTCGGTGCCATCAGCGCTGACAGCTGAGGGACACAGGAACGATGATTGAGGCCCCGCCGCTTGCATCGCGGGACTCTCCCAGACACCCGACTCGGGAATGGCAACCTTGGCGTCTTCGACGAAGGCTTCGTAAAGCGAACTCATTTCCATGAATGGCATGATAAACATGGAAGCACTGACCGAACGACTGGCTCCGAATGAATAGCCATGAAAGTCAACCGCACCGGCGGGAAACCGATCGTAGGTGGAATGGTAATTCTGCAGCGCCAGACCAAGTTGCTTCATATGGTTAGAGCATTGCATCCGGCGAGCGGCTTCGCGAGCCGCTTGAACAGCGGGGAGTAGGAGACCCACCAGCACACCAATAATGGCGATCACCACTAATAGCTCGACGAGGGTAAATGCTTGGAACTTAGGCTTCGTGTTACGTTTCATCGATTCCATCTTTATAGAAATTGACCACAAACGCTGATGAACCGCCTTTCAACCAGCAAGATTGCTCAGCAATGTACACCGATTCGAATTGGCGTCAAAATTTTCAACTTCTAAAATCTATAGACCAAGGGACTTCTATTCGCCGTTGCAAAGCTTTTGCGGGAAAGGCAAAACAGGCGGGTAGCGTTCTGTCCCTTAAGTCCATGGTTGCAGTGAATAAACACGCCATGAAATTCACAAGATTTTTTGTTGAATTTGGAACGTCGATATCCTCTTCGATCCGCAAGCGGAATCACCAGCCTGGCAATGCGACAAACCGCCGCCTTCAAGTGGTACCAAGCTAACACCCACTCGTCAGAGCCCGATTACTGGATTCGATCGCAGGGTCCGCAGGCAAAACACGCAGAGAGGGCAGGTCGCGGCCGCCGCGGGGCAGGGCAGGGGGGTGCAAGCTTTGACCGGGCGGCTCGCGCTGGACTTCTGAAACTTTGCTGTTGTCATCGGATATTGGGGTGAGTTTTTCTTCCGGCCGATACTGCAGTTACCTCTTCAGCAACGAAGTTGGTGGAGAGGTGGCAGGAAAATTGCGCATCTAAAAACAACGTCTCCGCAATACTTCGTTCTTCTCTGGACCTGATTGTTACTTTTTTTGTACTTTCGCTAAAGAGAAGCGAATGGGTCGCTTCGTTTCTTTCGACAAGGGTTCGTTCGTGCTGTCAGTTCTACTTCGTTATCGCGATTTAGTGTTGCCAGTCGGCATCATCGGCTGCTTGGTCGTGATCCTCGTCCCGCTGCCAGCGATCTTGATGGATCTCTTGCTAGCATTAAATATTACTGTTGGCGTGATCATTTTGTTGACGACGATTTACGTCGCAACGCCCCTTGAATTCAGTATTTTCCCCTCATTGTTGTTGGCCACCACGCTTGCACGTTTGGTGTTAAACGTCGCGACGACACGGCTGATTTTGACCGGGGCGGACACGCTAAAGATGGAAGCGGCAGGGGGTGTGATCCAGAACTTTGGCGAATTTGTCGCCGGCGATCGCATCGAAGTCGGCATCATTATCTTTTTGATCATTGTATTGATTCAGTTCATCGTGATCACCAAAGGCTCGACCCGGATTAGTGAAGTTGCGGCCCGTTTTGCCTTGGATGGGATGCCTGGCCGCCAGATGGCGATTGATGCCGACTTGAATGCGGGCTTGATCGATGAAAAAGAAGCTCAGCGGCGACGTGAAGAAGTGAGCTCGCAAGCCGACTTTTATGGGGCGATGGATGGTGCGAGTAAGTTCGTGCGTGGTGACGCAATTGCTGGCATTGTGATTACGGTCGTCAATGTGATTGGCGGACTGTATATCGGGGTGATGCACGCTGGCATGACGATCAGCGAAGCGGGCGCGTTGTTTACCAAATTGACGATTGGTGACGGGTTGGTCAGCCAAGTCCCCGCACTTTTGATTTCGCTTGCCGCTGGTTTGCTGGTTACACGGAGCACGCAAAAAGTCAACTTGCCGGTTCAATTCCTGCAACAACTCTTTGGCAACGCCAAGGCATTGACGGTGGCCGGTAGCTTTTTGTTGCTGTTGATTGTCACCAGTTTGCCGACGATCCCGATGGCAACGCTTGGTGCTGGCTGTATCGGGTTAGCGATTGTGATGAATCGCAACAGCAATCGCGAGATTGATGAGAAACAAGTTCGTGACAACGCCGAGAAAGCGGCTGCTGCGGCTCCTCCCGAAAAACGAGTCGAGGATTTTTTAACGATCGACCCGATGGAAATGACGATCGGGCTTGGTTTACTCAGCTTGGCCGACCCGGGACGCGGCGGCGATTTGATGCAGCGAATCACGGGCGTTCGCAACTCGATTGCCTCGGACATCGGCATCGTTTTGCCGAAAGTGCGTGTGCGTGATGAGATGAGTTTAGAGCAAAGCGAATACGAGATCCGCATTGCGGGCAACACGATCGCCCGTGCGACCGTCCGCCCCGACAAACTACTGGCGATCGACAGCGGTCAAACCACGGGCACAATCGAAGGCGAACCAACACGTGACCCGACGTTTGGCGAACCTGCGGTTTGGATCGATCCGATGCGTCGCGAACAGGCAGCGATTTATGGTTACACGACCGTAGAACCAGGTGCAGTGCTAGCAACTCACTTGCAAGAGGTCGCCCGCCGTCATGCCGACGAACTGCTGTCGCGTGACGCCACGAAGCATCTGATCGATGAATTAAAAGAAGTTGCACCTGCGGTGGTCGACGAATTGATCCCTGGTGCGATGAAGATCAGCGAAGTCCAGCAAGTGCTGCACTTGTTGCTGCGTGAAGACGTTCCGATTCGTCAATTGAGCATCATTCTGGAAACGCTTGGCGATTTTGCATCTCGCACCAAAGATCCCGTGTTGTTATGTGAGTACGTCCGTCATCGATTGGCACGCACGATCAGCACGCGATATCGCGACGAGCACAATCAATTGCATGTATTGGCATTGGATCCTGCGATGGAAGACCGCATTGCGGCGGGGATCGAACATTCCGAACGAGGACTTTTTGTGAGAATGAGTCCTCAAGCGGTAGACCTCACTTGCGAAAGAATCCAAGAAGCCGTTAAGAAATTGATAACCGCTGGCTATCCGCCGATTTTATTGGTCAGTCCTCGCATTCGTCCGGGGCTTCGCCAAATCACATCGCCGTCGATGCCACGTTTAAGAATCCTGTCGTACAACGAAGTGACTCAGGATACGAAGATCGAATCCCATGGAGTTGTGAGTGACACCTAAACCGATTGAGCGAACGCCCCGTAACGAACGAACTCACCAAGTCAATTGAAAACGGTCATTGTCGATCCTTTTCAGATCCCACGAAATACCACGCGATGTGATTCGCATTATGCATATTCGCACCTTCCGAGCCGCCAGTCTTCAAGATGCCCTTGAAGAAATTCGCCAGCAGATGGGCCCCGATGCTTCGGTGCTGCATACTCGCCAACTCCGCGATGGATGGATGGGATGGCTGGGCCGCACTTATGTCGAAGTGACCGCAGGATTGCGTGATGCGATCGATGCGAATGGATCCCCGTCGCTTGAAACGGATGATCTCGACGAAAACGCGGACGATGGGGACGCATCCTCGTCACCGCGGCAAAGCATCTTCATGCATTCGGCGTCCATGATGGCAGGCCCTTTGCAAGCCTACCGTGAACAACTGCTCGATTCCGGCGTGGCGGCGATCACTGCGGACCGTTGGTTGCGAGCGACCGAAAGCTTCGCTGCGGGACTAGGTGAATCTCACGGCCAACCATGGTTGGAACATCTGAAGCGATCGATCGGCCGCGAATTGCGACTGGGCGGACCGATCCGCACCCAGCCAGGTTCAAAACATATTGTCGCGTTAGTCGGTCCGACCGGCGTGGGCAAAACGACCACGATTGCCAAGTTGGCCGCGGGGTTCCGTATTCAAGAGCGGCGGCGAATCGGTTTGGTCACCATTGATACATTCCGGATCGCTGCGGTCCAGCAGCTAGAGGCATATGCCGAGATCATGGACTTGCCGATGGAGGTGGTCGAGAAGCCCGCCGAGATGCAGCCCGCGATCGAACGACTCGGTGATGTCGACTTGGTATTAATCGACACCGCGGGTCGCAGCCCGTCGAGTGACGCAAGGATCGACCAGCTCGTCGAGCTTTTGCGAATGGCTCAGCCTGATGAAACACATTTGGTGATGGCGGCCACAAGTTCGGTATCGACGGTCCGTTCGGTGCTTCGAGGCTTTGCCCCGGCGCGACCGACTGCAGCGATTCTAACGAAACTTGATGAAGCGACGAACACCGCAGGTGTATTGTCGGCGCTCTCCGCATCGGATTCGTTGCCAGGGATCCCCTTGAGCTACCTGACCAATGGACAACAGGTCCCCGACGACATTCAAGTAGCAAGCGCCGAGACATTGTTGTCGCGATTGCTGCCAACGACATTACAGAGCCAACATTTAGACGCAGCTTAGTTTTTTTAAAAAGTAGACTCAGGTTTGCCCTGGGTCAGTGCCGATACAGAGGGTGTAGCACACTGGACGTTTCAAAAGTGGCTTGAGCCAATTTTTAAATTATCTGGTTGCTCCCATTACAACACAAGAAACCTAGTTCTCCAAAGGACACTAAGACCCGTGACACGAAGCTTCGCATTATGCCTTGGTGCACTTGCAATGGCTTTAGTTGTCATACGAGGTGCACTATTCGGCGAGTTTGCCGATCACGTCGCCAGCGAGGCGATCATAGCACTAGTGGTTTTTAGTGGAATCGGATGGGGAGCAGGGTGGATAACCGAGTATGTCGTTCGTGATTCAGTGGAAGCCAATTTTCGACACCGAGTCGATTGGTATCGCCAAGGAATCATTGACGCAGGACTCTTAGAAGACAACTCCGCCGAAGAATCTTGAACACGGATGTTCAGACATAGGTACTTCGGTTGGGCGCCACGGCGGGTTTGGTTTACGAATGCATGGATGCAAACGTGCACCGAGCCGTCATGGATTTATATGAGTAACGATTGACTTGGATGGCTGCCGTTTGCGGCAGCAACGAAGTCCATGGTTACAAGACGCGGACGGCATGAAGCCGTCAGTACATTTTTTGGTCACGGAGGATTGGATGGCAGCGACAGTCACAACCGACGATGAGATTCTGCAAGTCTGGCAAGACTTCAAGAAAATCACCAAGGACGCAGCAGACTACGAAGATTTACGCAATCGGTTGGTCGAACGCTACATGCCACTGGTTCGCTACAACGGCGAACGTATTTGGCAACGGCTTCCCGACGGAGTCGAACTGGATGACCTGATCAGTGCCGGAATTTTCGGCTTGATGGATGCCATCGACGCGTATGATATGGAACGCGGCGTCAAGTTTGAAACGTATTGTGTGCCACGTATTCGTGGTGCCATGCTGGACGAACTTCGCACCATGGACTGGGTTCCCCGTTTGGTCCGCAGCAAAGCCAGCAAGCTTGCCGCAGCCAAGAAAGAACTCGAAACCCGATTCGGCCGAGCTCCTACTAACTTGGAACTTTCCGAGAAGATGGAGATCCCGGTTGCTGAATTGGAAAAGATGCAATCCGACGCCAATGCGGTCGGCGTCGTCTCGCTGAACAAGAAGTGGTACGAAACGGATAGCTACAAGGACGTTCGCGAGATCGACGTGCTTGAAGACAAGAAGGGTGAAGACCCGACGATCCGTGTGCAAAAGAATGACTTGATGCGTTTGGTCACCAAAGGCCTAAACCGCAACGAGCGATTGATCATCATTCTTTATTACTACGAAGAATTGACGATGAAAGAGATCGGTGCGACGCTCGATCTTTCGGAGTCACGAGTCAGCCAGATGCACACTTCGATCGTGAACCGATTGCAACAGCAACTCGGACCACGCCGAATCGAATTCGGTGCCTAAGCATTCAGACGTAGCACGGCGGCCATGCACGGTCGCCGAACTCCCCATAGCGGCTCCCTTTCACAGGAGCCGCTTTTTTTATGCGCCGATGGATCCAGCGGAAACAAGGCACCCCCTCTCAAGTAGGGCCGGTTCCTACCGGCCGTCTTCAACGCCTCGATGGATTCGAGTTGCCAGCAGGGCAGGGCAGGGCGGGTTGAAGCGTCTCTCTGTCACCTCTCCCAAACGCAGTTAGGGAGAGGTCGAGCAGAGCCTTCAGCGATTGCGAGGGCGAGGGTGAGGGCGTCCGAGCAAGTGGAGGCGGAGTGCACGCTAAGTTGCGCAGTCGCCCTCACCCGAACGAGGCCTAAAGGGCCCGTCCGACCTCTCCCGAGCTAAAGCTCGGGAGAGGTGACTTGGTGCACGAGGAGACACTTAGCTGCGTTGGAAATTCAAGCCGCCGTTGGTCGAACCCTCGAGCTTGAAGGTGAAGTTTCCTTCGCTGCCAGTCCATTGGCCCGACATCTGTTGCAGGTCATTGGATCGCACCAAAGTCAGCTGGCCGTTTTCTAATCGGTACTGGCCACTGAACGAGTTCGACTTGCCTTCCTTCGTTGCTGTCCAACTGAAGTTGCCATCGTCAGCCAAAGTCAACTCGACTGATTGGTTGCCTGGCAAGTTGACTTTCCAATTGCCAACATGGACACCAGCGGTCGTGGATGCCGCCGCAGTGAACTCAGGCACTTGCGACAGAGCATCCACAGCTGACGATTCATCGGTTATCGATTCTGCGGGACTGCTGATCGAAGCCAACATCTGCAGAGCCGATGCTTCGGCCGATTGCGGTTGCGAAGTGGGTTGCGAAGCCTGTTGGCTGCGCGGTTGACTTGATTGCGTTGGTGCTGTCGCCGCAGGAGTCGGGTTAGTAGGCTGGGTTCGCGATGAAGCGAACGAAGCGTTCGTTGGCGATGGGTTTGGCGATGTTTGCACAGGACGACTTTGATTCAACCCGCTCGCACCAAAGTTGGACGGAGCCCCCGATGGCGCTGCAGCTTGATTGAACTGTGGTTGTGAGGGAATGGACTGGGAAGCAATGGGTTGTGAATATACCGAGTGCGAAGGGGCGGGTTGCGAGTACACCGGCGACGCGTATTGCGACGTGGGACAAGACGATGCATACGTGCTGGTGCCGCCGTAGTGGCCACCGTAGTTGCTGTGACTTGAATAGCTCGAGTGGCCTCCGAAACTCGAGTGGCCTCCGAAACTGGCACGTGCGAATGAGCCGCCTCCGCCACCGGATCGTCCTCCACAAGCCGACACGAGTGAACCGTTGGCGGTGGTCAGAGCGATGGTGGTGACGGCGACGGCGAGCGTTTTGAATGAGCGTTTCATGATTTTGATTCCGGAGCTGAAGGGGCTGAATGTGAGTGAGAATCAGGCGGATGACTCGGGTTTTGTCATCCGCC
>CAXBHV010000098.1:0-11056 GCA_963974855.1 uncultured Rhodopirellula sp.
GGTCCTTTGCGCTGTTCGTATTTAGCGATCAAATCGGCGGGAGCTTGAAAGGGATAGTGAACCGAGTAATTCCACCAGCAAAGAAAGAACGGCCGGTTCCCATCCGCTTGGGCGGACTTGATAAAGTCGATGCATTCGTCGGCGCACCTGTCGGGCAGGTACTCACCGTCGGTTTTCCCTTCCAGATTGGGGATTCGGTACGGACTGAAATAGCTCGGGGGCCCGCCAAAACGACAGCCTCCAATATTGATATCGAAGCCCTGATGTTCGGGACGCAACTCCGATTCAGTCGGCAGCTCCGCGTCGGTGTTAGATACTGACCCGCTGCGATGGGAGAGATGCCACTTGCCCACGAACCCCGTCGCATACCCGGCTGCTTTAAGTTGCTCGGCCAGGGTAACCCGCTCCAGAGGCAGGTATCGCAGCCAAGTCGGTGTGATCAAATTCGTCCCAGGCTTTTGAAAGTTATTGGGGTGCCCTCCGGCGTGATTGGTAATGTTCAGGCGAGCCGGTGACTCTCCCGTCATTAACGCCGCGCGTGTTGGCGTGCAAACGGGGGCAGCCGAATAGGCGTCTGTAAAAAGCAAACCTTGCTCTGCCAGCCGATCCAGGTGTGGCGTATCAAGTTTTTCGTTGCCGTAGCAGTGAAGATCTTTCCACCCAAGGTCATCTGCCATGATCAAAATTACGTTGGGCAGTTTCCCTTCCGTTTCTGATTCCTTGCCAGACGCGGTCGCCGAAAAGGCACAGAGGGCAATTAACGAAGCCGATAGATACTGAACTCTAATTCTTTGCATTGTTAATTTCTGTAGAGGGTGTTCGATTGAGGTAAGCCTGAACGGGGTAAAGTGAAGCGATTTCGTTGTAGCGTAACTCGCCAAGAGTTTCGGCATTCCCTGCAAAAACGGGGTGGGCGAAAGACTTGGCGACGTTCGCTACGGGCTTAAGTCCACGCCATTCGAGGCACATGCCTCGAGGAAGAATTGGCCCGACGCTGAAAGCCTCGACCGTGTTTAGCGAGCAGTAGGGGCCAACTTGCCGGCTTGGCGTTGGTCGGGAACATACCACTCGTCCAGCAGCGCACTGAGCTGCTGGACTTTTGCGGGATTCGCCTCAGCAAGATTCTCCTTTTCTTTCGGATCGTCTTTCAAGTTGTAGAGCTGAGGCGCGGCGTCTTGAGGTGGATACCTCATCGACCCGGGGGCTCCGTCGTAAGTCAGCAAGAGCTTGTCATGGCCTTGGATCACCCAACGAAACAGGAGCGATGCTTGGGGGTTTTCGATGTCGGCAATGTCATGGGCAAATGATTCGCCGAAAATCGTATCGCGTTGGATGGCCTCGCCCGACTTCAATTGCGGCAGCAGATTCAGTCCGGGGAAATCGTGCGGACCTTCAGCTTCGGCGGCTGCTAAAACGGTCGGCACGAAATCAATCGACGAACAAAGTTCGGGACGATCCGCGGGAGGAATTTTTCCCGGCCAGCGGAACATGATCGGCGTTCGCGTGCCGAGCTCGTAGGGGCTTCGTTTGGATCGAGGTCCGTAGCCACCTACTTCCTTCTGAATCCAGCCGTTGTCCGTGACGTAGATGACAAGCGTATCGTCGGCAATTCCCGAGTTGTCGATGTGGTCCAACAGAGTACCGCAGGTTTCGTCAAACCATTCGCACATCGCGTAGTACTGAGCGATTCGTTCCTGCACTCCCTTTTTCAGGTACTTGTCAAGAAGCCGAGCCGGCGGATTGTGTGGTGTATGTGGCATCACTGGTGCGTACCAAAGAAAAAATGGCTTTTCCGCTTCCACGCTGCGATCGATAAATTCGGTGACAGGCTTCATGGTTTCACGCCCGATCGCCAGCCCCGCATCACCATGTCGTCCGCCCGGATTCGGATACCCCTTGGTCATTCCTTCGCTGAAACCACCACGCTGAAAAGAACCTTCCCACCATTTTCCGCTCTGGAAGCTGACGTAGCCCTTCTTGGCCAACCACTGAGGCAAGGCACCGGTGCGATCAATATGGGTGAGCAGCAACTCGCGAGCGTCTTTACCCGCCTTTTCGGCGTGATCTTTGTTTGCGGGGGTGCGCGCGGGGTCGTTTCCGGTCGTCTTGTTCTGATGTGAATAGAGTCCCGTGATGAGCGTCGATAGCGCGGGGCGACATAATGCGGTTGGAACATAGCCACGCCGAAACAACGTGCTCTCCTTGGCGAGCTGGTCGAGGTTCGGCGTTTCGATTTCCTTGTGCCCCATGAAACCATAGTCGGTGTAACCCTGGTCGTCGGAGAGGATCAAAACGATGTTCGGCGATTTGGAGTTGGCCGTTGTCGCGGTTGCGACCACGAAAAGAAGCGGCAGCAGTCGAAGGAGACTATTCATGTGATTCGTCATGTTGACTTGGTACCTTGGCTGAGTAGGAGGATTAGGCCCGCGAAGCTATGAACGGACAATCAGTGGGATACGCTTCCAGTCGGTCAATACTGGAATGACAGACTGGAAGCCTATCTCACTTCAGAACAACGAGCTGTTCAAGTGAATTGTGATCAATCGCTGGCCTTTGACGCAGAGGGCTAGAGATGGCTCCCCTGGATGCCGTGGCATTCAAGTATTTCGAGTTGCCAGTCAAACTCAACGCTGCTGGAGGTGTTCGCAGAGGAGTCCCTTGCCCTCGTCTCGGTATCGGCTTTTGCTGTTGTGGAGACTTGCATGACAATTGGCGATTCGCGTGTGCGTTAGGTATTGGTCTGCAAACGTCTCTTTGCCGAAGATCCTGTGGTGAACTCGCCCTTCGACGAACCGAGTATAATGCAGGAATACGTCTGCAACGTAAGAACGAGCAGTAGATACAACCGATCCCAATTAGGCTTGGGACGAATTGTCATCTTGCGCGTCATGACGAGTGGCGATGTCATGACGGATGGCGATCCGTCTAGAAGCGTCCAATTGTTGTGTGAACGTTGCTTCGTGCAAGAGTCTTGCGCATTTGCCGAACGTTTGTCGCAAACCACCAACGAGCGATGCGTATGATGCCCCTACCCCAAAGTAGCGTCCATCGAAATGGACGTCCGTTTGAACGACGAAGTGGAATCGAGATGACGAAAATTGGCACAGTGTTACTCGTATCGCTACTGATGGCTTCCGCGCTCTTGGCGGACGACTCACAGGCCGATGCGGAGTTTGAACGACTCGGCGAGCAGTATATCGACCAGTTCGCAGAATTCTCGCCCGTACAGGCGACTTCCTTGGGCGACCATCGGTTTGATGGGAAGCTTGACGATGTAAGCCAGGCGGCCAGAGATCGCAAGTTCCAATGGCTCTCTGACTTCGCCAAACGACTTGACGGCATCGATTCGAAGCAGCTCTCCCGCGCCAATCAAGTCGACCTCACGCTTTTAAAACACTCCATCGAGTACCAACAATGGCAGGCCACGGAATTGCAAGAGTGGAAATGGAATCCACTGATCTATACCGGGATCAGTGGCGATTCCGTCTACAGTTTAATGGCCAGAGATTTCGCGCCGCGACATGACCGTCTATTGAACGTCGCCAGCCGCTTGGAGCAGTTCCCGCGATTCTTTGAGCAAGTCCGAGCGATCTTGGATGTTCCGCGAGTGCCGCAGGTGCACGCAAAAACCGCGGTGGCTCAGAATCTAGGCATCTTGAAGTCGATCGACAACTATGTTCGGCCGTTCCTTGATGAGCTGCCACAACCGGATCGTGAAAGAGTTGCGAGTGCTATCCGAACCGCTGAATCGGCGGTTCAAAAGCAGCAACAATGGCTCGAGACCGAGTTGCTTCCTGGTGCGAAAGGTGACTACCGGCTTGGGATCGAGCTCTATCAACAAAAGCTCGCATTCGCATTGCACTCTCCCTTGCGGCCTCAGGAGATTCGTGATCTTGGCGAGCGGCGGATCGAGGAGCTCCATGACCAGATGTACGCCATCGCAAAGCCGATGTACCGGGATCAATACCCGCTGACGCAGTTCCCCGAAAAACCATCCGATCCATTTCGACGTGCCGTGATTCGGTTCGGACTGGAAAAGGCATATGCAAATGCGCCTCAGGCAGACGAGATCGTCCAAACCGCACGACAGTCGGTTGCCGCGGCGACCGAGTTCCTTCGTCAAAACGATGTGCTCACACTCTTCCCCGATCCGCTTGAGATCATCGTGATGCCTGAGTTTCGTCGCGGTGTCTCGTTGGCCTACTGCGACTCGCCTGGGGCGTTGGAAACCGATCAGCCTACGTTCTATGCCGTCTCGCCACCGCCTGCAGACTGGACTGACAAACAAGTGCTTTCGCATTTACGTGAATACAACACCCGCTCGATCGACGTGCTGACGATCCACGAAGCGATGCCTGGACACTTTGTACAACTAGCACATGCCAACCGCTACCAAGGCAAGCTGCGTCATCTCTTTCAGTCCGGCGTCTTTGTCGAAGGTTGGGCCGTCTACTCTGAATGGATGATGTGGGAAGAAGGGTTTCGCGCTCACGACCCGCTTTTGAAGCTGATCACACTGAAATGGTATCTGCGTGATGTGACCAACGCGTTGCTTGACCTTGCGGTCCATGTGGACGGCGGTTCTCGCAGCGAAGGCATGAGAATGTTGGTCGAGGATGCGTTTCAGGAGGAGCGTGAAGCGGCTGGGAAGTGGACCCGCGCCCAAATCACGTCCGCCCAACTACCCACCTATTTCGTCGGGTATCTGGAGCACGTGGCGTTACGTCGTGAGGCCGAGCAGATGTGGGGCAACAAGTTTAATCTCAAGGCCTATCACGACAAAGTTCTGTCGTTCGGCTCTCCGCCACCACAGTTTGTCCGTGCACTGGTTCTCGACAAACCCATTCCGTGACAGCCTGGAATCATTGGGTGATGAATCGACCGAGAAAATCATCCGAACAGTTACCACCGCGAGCCAATCGGATTAACCCACGGAAGCTTCAGAAACGATCGAAAGCTTGGAGAACCAACCAGTAACCGTGGCCAAGGAGACTTCGCCCAATCGCGTTCGCATCACTGGATTAGAGCGCTGATTCCATTTGCGTTGCCTGCGAGGGCTCGAATGCCTCATCGCTAGGGGCGTACTTATGCAACAAGGTCGTGCCGACTTCGTAACAACAATTTCCAAGTCGTCGAACTCGAGCAACTCGCAAACGGACCCAGAACGCGGGCAATACGACACGCAGTTCTTCCTCAGGGAAAAACTCGATGGCACTTAGAAAACCCGAACCGGTACGTGAAAAGTCACGCGTGTAAATTCCATGCGGTGCCGAATTGCGCGAACGAAACGGCAGCGAAACTTCCGACCATAACAGTGCGCGGGTTCGAATACTGATTCGTTGGTTGCTCCGCTCATCGGTGGGAAACGACATTGATGCCTCGCCGTTGCTGGCGAAGTAGTCGGCCAATTCGTCTGGCAATTGGATGTCCCATTGCACTTGAGCGAATAGATCGTTTAGGCGCTGAGAATAATCGATTTCCAACATTCCAACACCTCTAGATCGAATGACGCGGAACCCTCACGCTCGAGAATCTCAAGTGCCTTGTGGCGAGTGAGGGGTTTTCGGTAGGGACGTTGGCTGGTCAGTGCTTCGAACACGTCGACCACCGCACAGATTTTTGCCCAAGGATGAATCTCAGAACCGACGCATCCCACCGGATAACCATGCCCGTCCATACGTTCATGGTGTTGATAGACCATCAACAATTGGCCTTCATTTAAATCCGTTCGCTTCGCCAACTTGCGAAACCCTAGACCGGGATGGCGTTTGACTTGTCGAAATTCCCAATCATCTAACTTGCCAGGTTTGGCTAAGATCCGTTCGTCAATATCGAGTTTGCCAAGATCGTGAAGCAGACCGCCAGTGGTGATCTGCTCGACTTCTTCGGTCGAGTATCCCAAACCAGCAGCCAACATCGCAGAATAGAACGCGACATTGGTTGAGTGAGTAAAGGTTGCGTAGTCATGATGAAGCACGCGAAACAAGTCACTTGCGGCAAATTCATCTCGCGTAATGATCTCGGCCGTCAACGCACCTAACTGGCTGACGGTCGCGACTGCTTCGTTGATATCGCGATTACCAAAAGCCGAGCGAAGCGAATCGAGTACGACCTCGTTCAAGGCGCCAACTTGCAATTGATGGGTGACATTGACGGATCCTAGATCGGAATCAAGTAACCGTCGCAGATAGGACTGATAGCGAGGACCGGAATCTTTTGCGATATACAGCAAGTGATTCCCGCGATCGCGGAGTCGGTCGAGATCATCCAACGTTAATGGATAGGTGGCACCGCGATAGAGAACGAAACGTCCGGAATCTTGTTCACGTTGGAATAGATCGAGCCCCACTGCACTTGCCGGAAGCAAGGTAGCAACGCTAATCGGTAAATAATCCAATGCGAACATGCTGAACACACCTAAAGGTTTGTTTCAATGACCCTAACGTCAGGTCACTGCTTTTGAACCTTAGGACGAACGTTCGCACTCGCAGACAGTTTCCAAACTGAATCTTCAACTTTCTTCACCAACATGCCGGTGGCTGCCGCGCTTAATCGGCGCAACACGCCTCAGACTCATAATCGGAACCGTTGAGATCCATCGCACGATATCGATACGATGACAGCTGCGATCAATGTTAGATCAGGCGACCTTTTGTTCTGCGGATGCGATCATTTGACTGAGAATGTCTTTCAATGAAACCCTAATATCCCAATCGGGATAATGGGCTCGCAACTTGGACAAATCACTGATGTAACAGATGTGATCTCCCTTTCGATTGTCGTCGGCAAGCTTAAAGTCCAGCTTATACCCCCCAATCTCTTCAATTAGCGAGATGCACTCGAGCACGCTGGCCGCATTCTCGCGACCGCCCCCGATATTGTAGACCTCGCCGGGACGAGGATTCTTGGCAAACGCTTCGAAAGCTTTCACCACATCGCTGCATTCAATTTGATCACGGACTTGCTTTCCCTTGTATCCAAAGATGGTGTAAGGTTTGCCGACGACGGCGACGTGAACCAGATAGCTGAGAAAGCCATGTAGTTCGACACCACTGTGGCTGGCCCCGGTCAAACAACCGCCACGAAACACGCCGGTCTTCAATCCAAAGTACTTTCCGTACTCTTGCGCTAACACATCCGCCGCAGTTTTGGACGCACCAAACAACGAGTGCATGGTTTGGTCGATACGACAGGATTCGTCGATCCCATCAAAATCGTCGGGGCTAGCGTATTCCCAACGCGTCTCGAGTTCTTTGAGTGGCAGTTCGTTTGGCGCGTCACCGTACACCTTATTTGTACTCATGTGGCAAAACACGGCGTCCGGAGCGAATTGACGCGTCGCTTCGAGCAAGTTCAGGGTGCCGACCGCGTTGACTTCGAAGTCTAAAAACGGGATCGCCGCCGCTTTGTCGTGCGAAGGTTGTGCCGCGCAATGGATGATCAAATCCGGCGATTCGTTTTTGAACAGATCCAAGATGGCATCACGGTCTCGAATGTCGATCGACTCGGTGCGAAAGTTCTTGGTTTCGGACTCCAATTGACTTTGATTCCATCGCGTGCTGCCATCGGGACCAAAAAAGGTCGCCCGCATGTCATTATCGATTCCGATCACTTGGTCGCCCGCTGCATCCCAATGACGGACCGCTGCCGAGCCGATCAAGCCGCTTGAACCTGTAACCATTACTTTCATGAGAATCTCTGTTCTGGCGTGAATCCGAAAAATGTCGTCGTAAATTGCCGCCCCTGCGATACGTTGCTGCGATTGTAGTTGCTGAACGAAAAGTGACCAGATTACCTCGCTATCGGGCTGCCGACATTCATCGATTCATCACACGTCCAATGCTTACAAACGCACCAAGGCAATTCGATAAACGGACAAAAAGGTGGTTTTCCGCTTGTGACGCTCTCGCGAAAGGTTTCTGAATACGTTCTTTAGGGAGTAACAACGAACTCGGCTGGTAGCTCGTACTTGCCTTCGGCTGCCTGTCGCGTCGTGATCAACAGTTCCTTTTTGCCAGCGCGGTTCGGATCATCCGCGACCACCCAGATCAACGCTTGCTTCACATCGTGGGACCCCGTGGCTGTTTTATCGGGATTGGCTCCCAGCAACAGATCCGTCAGCACTTGGCGAAACGGCATGTCCTTTTTCGTAAATCCACGAATCTGCTGGTTCTGGGTAATCCCCATCTTCTGTAAATCACTGCCGATAATTCGCATCGGTGGAACCTCTGTTCCATCGGGCAACGAAGCGGCAAATTGTTCGGCAATAATATTGATGCCAAACTCAAGAGATTCCTGATCAAAGGAAACAGACATATTCTCGGCAAGCAGTTCTTCCAAGGTGAACGCTTTCTTGGAGGGCGTCGCCGCGACCGAAGACGCCGCGTTTCCGGTCGTATTGATCGCGAACAAAGTGGCCAAGGTGATTTGAGATGCCGCATCGGCGGGCAAGTAGGCGTTGCCGATCGCCGCTTGGTCGGCGACGCCGTAGCGAGAATAACTGCTGACAAAATCCATCATTGCCGGCAACTGGTTCGCCAACAGACGCCAAGAAGAATCGGGTACTGCATCGAGCACAAAGTTCTTCGCCCACTGCGGCATCGCCTCGATCGCTTGTTTCAAATTCTGCATCAACGTCGCTTCGCCGATCCCGCCGCTCGGCGACAATCGCACTTCGGTATAAATCCGGCTGTCATCAAAATCAGCCAGAAACATGGCAGCGGCAACATCAGGAATCAGAAACGTTTTCAGCGGACTCACCAAGCGAGGCGCACCGGAGTCGAGCAGATTCCGAGCATCGGCAAACAAGAAGTTCGGAGTCGCAATCACGGCAAAGTCGGTTTCGCTGCTGGTTGCATCCCACAGCAACTGCATACTCCGCGGCAACAAAATCGTTGCACCGCCGTTCTCGGCAACCTCCTTTGCGCGAGCAATCGAGGAAACCGAAAACCGGGTAACTTTGCTATCCGCTGATTCGACATCCCCAACGAAGTAAGCATCCGAGCCCACTTCATCGCCCGCATACAAGGTTGCTCCATCCGGCGTTCGAGATGCCGACACATCCCAAGCTTTAATCAGCGTATCCAAGGCGATTGGCTCGCTGAGCGTGACGGCCAACGAGACCTCAGGCCAACCATCCTTGCCCTTGTGCATCGCGACGGAAAGTCGATCCATTTTCTCCACCGCTACTTTCGCACGTGCCGCCGATTGATCGAGCAAGCCCGCGATATCCGGCGCCAGCGAATCCAGAAACCCGCGTCCACTAGGGTTTGCACGCAACGAGGCAAGATTCACGGTCATCACCAGCGACGGCCCAAGCGGAAGCATCACAAGCGGCGCTGGATCCTCCACAGCAAATGGCGGCAACCACAGCAAGCGATCATCCTCGACCACTTGGTACCCCATCGTGTCCGCCGGTGTTGAGGGGCGTTTAGGTGGTGCGGTTTGCGAATCGCCTCCGCCACCGCTGACCGAAGGGATACGCGCAGGGATTGGCGGACGCTCACGTTTTTTTACCACCGTTGTTGACTTGCCAGGGCCACCGACAAGCAACATGATCACCAACATCAGCACTGCGACTGACAAACCGCCCAAGATGAGAGGAGCTTTGTTCGACTTCTTTTTCCGGCGGCGACGTTTCGGAGGCGGCGGGGATTCGGTTTCGGGAGCTGGCAGCGGCGGCGCAGCCATTGCCTTCGCTGTGCCGGACGATGTCGTGTCCGATGTCGATACAACGACGGGTGCGGATGTGACCACTGCCAATGCATCGGATTGTGGCGAAGCCGGCTCGGGCGAGTCTAGCTCAGGCGGCGCTGGCTTAGGCGGCGCTGGCTTAGGAGACGCTGTTTTAGCTGCTGCCGATGGGATCGGGGTTTCTACCGCCTTCGCCTTTTGCTTGTCACCACGAATCGACTTCTTCGCCTTTGTATCGCTGCTGGTCGCAATCGCAGGTGCTTTTTGAGTTGTCCCTGAGGACGGTGGCGCAGCGGGCGGCGAGACCGGCGGCTTCTCGGGTTCAACTTGAATGTCTGGCGATTGCGTCGTGACAGGCGGGGCGATCGGGGGCGATGGAGCCTTTTGTTGCTGTGGCGGCTCGTCCGTTTTTGCCACCCTGGTTGCGGCCGATTCAATCAACGTAGCCGTCGCGCGCAAGGCATCGCCGAACTGGGCAATGTTGGCAAATCGCGATTGTGGATTTTTTGCCAATGCAAACGCAACCACTCTCAATAACGGATCCCCTGCTTCGCCTGCAGCAACCGCTTCGGCCAAAGGCTTGGGAATTTGTGAGGCATGCAGCGACATCATTTCTTCGGCCGTAGCGGCCTCAAATGGCATCTTGCCGATCACCAAGCGACAGATCAAACAACCGAGCGAATAGATATCCGTGGCGGCGCTGCACGGCGTCGCTGGATCTGCTAACTCGGGCGCCGCATATGCCGTAGGCGACTCGAGCAAATCAAGCCATGAATACGGATTTGCCATCGTCGGCGAAACCGCAGGCCCCGATGGATCTCGCAACAATCGTATCGAACCATCATTGCCAACCCACACGCGATCGGCCCGCACGTCGCCATGCCACAACGAACCTGCATGCAACGCAGTCAACGCATCACAAACCGCTATCCCAATCTCACAAACTCGCTTGGCTTTCAGCTTCGGTCGTTTTTTCAACGTTTCCGATAACACGCCGCCGCTCGGCAACGCCGAAAAGATGACCACACGGTCCTCCACGCTATCCACCTCGATCGATTGCAGCGTCGGCTGAGCCACCCCGGCATGCGTGGCAACCCATTGATCCCGCCCTCCGCCAAGCTGTTCCGGTGAAGGACAAAACAAGACGCCCTCACTACCCCTGCCTCTCTCGTTAACACTGCCCCCCGCGTTAACACTGCCCCCCGCGACCTCTTGCCGGACGACCGGCAACCAGCGACTCAGCGGTGCCGCTGCCGAAGCATCGGTCTGCAAGTATCGCCCCTGTCGCAAACTCACAACTTCGGAAACCAGAAGCGATTTGGCTTGGAATTGAGTCAGCTCGCCTGATTTGACCAGAAACTTG
>CAXBHV010000099.1:0-11056 GCA_963974855.1 uncultured Rhodopirellula sp.
CTTGGGATTTTCGGCGGGAATGGCCAATCGTCGCCGCGGGCCAGGCAATCGCTCGACCACCGCCTCGAACACGATCGCGTCGGCTAAACGCTTGCCCCAGGGCATCCAATCGCCGCCGCCATGAAACCACTGGACCATTTCGCCCATCTGATTGTTCGCATCGGCACGAACGCAGACCCAATTGCCATCGGAGTCGCCAAGAATGGGCAACAGATCGCAGGGCATCAGCCCGGGCCAAATTTCATCCGGAGCATCCGAAAGCAACACATCAGCGGGGATCGGCAGGCGAAATTCGCCCGTTCCTTGCCGTTTCCAGATTTCACGGTCCAGCCAATCGGCCAAATCAGGTGCCAAAACGCACTGATATCGCTCGGAAATCCGTTCAGACCACGGGGTCGGCTGTGAAACGACGTCAGACAATGGGGACCGAAAGTTCAGGAGGACGCAGTAAAATGTATCGATCGGGGAAAAAATCGCAGGATCGCTCGGAAACACCGCCGTGATTTTGGGTAGACAAGGCCGTTTAGCCTAGCGAATTTGCCGCCCCGTCCACAAGAGGAGCGAGCCACCGGGAAACACGGCAATCCCAAAGAATCAACCGCCCTCCAAGCCCACGCTCGCCTCTTTTATCCGATTTCCAACATCGGCTGCAAGTTTCCCTCGTTATCGAACTTTAGCGGTTCCAGGTTGCTGAGGGGCTGTAAATCGACTCCGCTTGGCTCCCGTCCGATCGCATCACCATCCGTCGCGATCTCGTCCCAGTAGGCCTCGCTGCAGACCAACTCGCTCAGATCGAGCGTGTCTCGGATCCAGACCCAACGTAATTGCTCGCGTGTCCGCTTGCCGACTTGTCCCGTCGCCGCAATTAATGCCTCGCGATCGGAGTCAAAGTGGATCGGCACGGCACCTGCCGACGCATGCATGCTGGTCAAACAATTGATACGAGTCTTATCGTAATCGATCTTTTCAATAACGCGGCGATGACAAAATTCAGCGACTCCGATCCCTGCGGCATTTCCAGCGGACTTGTCACTGAGATCACGCACGTAGATCTGTTTGACTTTAGGGAACTCATCCGCCGCCGCGACCTTGTCATTCCATTTGCGTCCCACCACGTTGGTGTCCATTCCGGTGCCGCTGATCTCTTTGCCAATCCGGTCCACGATCAATAGATCGACATGGTCAAACGGCAACTGCGGCATCCGCTCACGAGCCATCGCCAACAGTCGTGGTTCCGTCGCGAGAAACTCGGCCGGCTCGACCGCTTCGACATGCGACACCTGGTCGAATGCGTCTTCGATGATCGCCAGCCCTAGCGAGATCGGCGCAGCGGCTTGAATCATCGGCACGATTTCCGCCGCCATCGCATCTAAACAGTAATCGGCATCCGCCATCGCTTGATGATAAACGATCGCCCCTTGATGTTTACCCAACCCGATCATCAACATTTTGGCCAGCCCGCTTTCGTAGCGGCCGACCAAACGCGTATGAGGTTTGATCCGGTTCAGCACCACCACGTGATCCATCTGGCTGGCGATTTTGTCAAAGTGCACCTCCAATCCCGCAGTCGAGGTGCCGACCACGATCGTGTCCAGCGAAGAACGGATCTCACAGCCCACTGCCGCCTCCTCGATTCCCAAGGAGCGTAACAACGCGGCTTGTCCTTCGGCAGTCGCACCGCCATGGCTGCCCATCGCCGGTACGATCACGGGGACGCCGCCGCAACGTTTAATAAAATCGACCACGGCCGAAACGATCGTCGGCAAGTCCGCGATCCCGCGACTGCCGACCGCAATCCCGACCGATTGTCCTGGACGAAGCCGGCTTGCCAACGTTGAATTGCCAATCGCGGCATCGACCGATTGACGGACATCGTCCACCGCGAGCGAGGCGAAGTGTTGACGGAGCCGGAAACATTGCGGCAGTTGTGATTCCACGGAGTGTGTCATTGCACGCGTAGCTCCAGCGGATTGAGCTTGACGTTGGGGCGAGCTCGCTTGAATTGTTCAAGCCGAGCGTCGGTGACCTTGGTTTGCTGAACGTCCAGGACTTCCAATTTCGGCAACGACTCGATTACATCCATCGCAGCATCGGACACCTCGGTCTTGGTCAGCCACAAAGTCCGCAGCTCGCTCAGCCCGCTAATCGCCGCGATCAAGGAGTCGTCGATCGCAGCAAAACTCAAATCGAGTTCCTCGAGCTTCTTGGCGTTTTTCAAAGGATCGGCAATGCGGTTGTCGACTGCCGTCGCCTCGAGACTTAACTGGGTCAGTGATGTAGCACTGGCCAAAACGGAGTTCACCACGTCGGAATTGATTTGGCGGTTTCGAGAAAGATCCAACCAGTCGAGCTGGGGCAGTTCCGGAAAACGTTCAATCCCATCGGCCGTGACTTCGCATGACGACAAGCACAAACGTCTTGTCGTTGGATCGGGCGGGTTGCGTTTAAGATCTTCGTCTTTGACGGTCAAAAACGAACGCATCGGCTGCACACCCGTATCGGGGGTGGAAACCTCCGGGTACGGCGACTGGATTCCGTACAGTTCGCCCAATCGATGATAGATCCATTTCCGGTTTTCGGCATGCCCGCTGTCAAGCAATTGATGCGTGTGGGCGATCGAGTGCGCATAGTAGCGAGCCAAGTCGGGTCGCTGTTGAGCCTGCAGTCGGCCTTCGGGCTCCAGCTCCGAAAGCGGCATGAAATCGCCACCGACCAGTGTGCGGTAACGAGCGTATTGCAGCCGCGAAGCGTCCCATCCGCCAAGCGTCGCACGACTCGGGTGCAACTGCAACGATTCAAAATAGCCGGCGATACCTTCGATCAACCAGAACCCGCCATCTTCACCGGGCATCTTGTCGACCGCCGATCGGCTGGTCCGCGACCGAGTGGAACGAGTTGCTTCGCGAAACAATTGATGAGTCAGTTCGTGGCGGCGTGTCGCTTCGGTTTCGTCGTGGCCGGCAAACAGGAACGTCGTGCGATTCTCGTCGCTATAAAAACCAGTGGAACGTTCGATCCCCGGAATCGCCTTCGATAGAGTCGCAGCGTATTCATTTGCATCACGAAAAAGTACGACTGTCATTTTCGTACGCGTGGAAAGTCGTGACGTTTTTTTGCTCAGATGATCAGCGACCGATGTTCCCGGCGTCCAGTCGTCAAACGCCAATGAGACTTGCTGATTGCCTTCCCACAACGGAAAGAACATCTGGGTCCAGACCCAATAACACTGTTCTAGGTCGACGGCGACTCGTTGTGAATCGGCATCCGAAGCGCGGCTATAGATGGTAAAGTGAGGCGATTCGATCTGCTGGTAACTGCCGCGTCGCCATTGCAACCACGAAGGGGCCGACCGTCCACGAGCCGACCGAATCTCAATCGTCCCGCTCAGCGGTAATCCGAGAAAGCGGCGAATCGATCGGTCGTTTGGATCGGCGGCATGAGCCAACCAAAGTTGGCTGTAAGCACGCCAAGCCGGCTCGGACGTCGCCGGAGGAGCCCCCCCAGCCGCCGCTGGATTTCCAAGCATGGCTTGATTGGCAAAAGTCGCGTCTTCCCATTTTGCTGGATCCACAGCAGCAGCGTCAGCCGGCAACGCGACCGCAAACGTCGTCCGGTCGGCGGCCAATGACGGCATGACCATCGTGATGCCCAATGCAACCACAGCGAAGGCAAAGACGGCACGCCGCATCAAGTTGTGAGCCGACGGCGCTAGCTGCGGGCCATCTACTTTGGCACTAACCGGGTGGTTTTGTAGCGGTGCGTCGCAAGCCGCCCGGTCGAAATCGAACGTTTTTTCACGCTGCAACCGGACGGCTTGCGTCAAACCGCTATATGGTTGGACTCGCGAATGAAAAACTTGAAATTGATGCAACGTATTCGCCATCTGATTGTGGATCTATTAAACTAACGCTCTGTTAAAGGTGGATTTTAAGGTAGCGAAACTCACGCGTGAGTTTCGGATCGTTAGGCAATTGCAACGAAAGTCTTGACGACTTCCGCGACGATGATCCCTCGTTTTAGTACTGAAAAAACGCGAGGGGGGCCACACCTTGAAGCTTCCTCCATCGCTCATGCAACGATTGATATCGATGCCGTTCCCCTCCAACCCCATACCTTCCCATCCCATGCAATATCCTGCTCGCTTCGGATCACTGATCACGCGTTTCGCACTACTGACGCTTGCCCCGATCCTTTCATTATGTTCGCTCAGCAGTCTTATCGCAGCCGAACGCAATGTGATTTTCATCATTACCGATGACGAGAGTCCGACACTCGGTTGCTATGGCGATCCGGTTGCCAAGACTCCCGCAATCGATGCGATCGCCGCGGACGGCATGTTGTTTCGCAACGCGTTTGCCACCACCGCATCGTGTAGCGCCAGCCGCAGTGTGGTGATGAGCGGATTGCACAACCATCGTAACGGACAATTCGGTCACCAACACCACTATCACAAATTTGCTTCATTTCATGACGTGGTGGGTTTGGCGATGCCGCAAGTGATGAAAAACGCAGGCTATCGCACGGGGCAGATTGGCAAGTACCACGTTGCGCCTGAGGCGGTCTATCATTTTGAAACCTATCTGAAAGGCAATTCACGCAACGCCGTCGAGATGGCGAATGCCAGTAGCGACTTCATCACCGATTCGGGCGACGACCGACCTTTCTTTTTGTATTTCGCAACATCCGACCCACATCGTGGTGGTGGCGTGGACAAAACCAGCAAATTGGAACTGAAAGCCGACTTGTTTGGCAACAAACCCAACCGCAAGGCTTACCCCGGCGTGGAAGAGGTTTTCTACGATCCTGCGGACGTTGTCGTGCCACCGTTTTTGCCCGACACGCCCGAGACCCGCGAAGAGTTGGCTCAGTACTACCAGTCGTGTTCGCGGATCGATCAAGGCGTCGCTCGCTTGGTCGAAATCCTGAAAGCCAACGATCTTTACGACAAGACGATGCTGGTCTTTACCGCCGACCACGGCATGGCGTTCGCCGGTGGCAAGACCACAGTTTACGAAGGTGGATTGCGAGTTCCCTTCGTTGTTCGCGATCCCTACCAAAGCGAACGTGGTGTAGAGTCCGATGCACTGATCAGCCACATCGACATCACTCCATCGATCCTCGATTTCGCGGGTGGCTTGGATCCCAAAACCAACGGTCCTAAAAATCCAATCAACGTCAAAAAGTATTGGGCTGAGCGTGACGAGGCGATGTTGGACAACCGTGACGGCGGACAAAAATTCGACTCCTACCATGGCAAATCATGGATGCACTGTTTGGCCAATCCCGCCGAGTCGCATCATGAAACAATTTTCGCCTCGCACACGTTTCATGAAATCCAGATGTACTACCCGATGCGAGTTGTTCGCGATGACAAGTACAAGTTGATTTGGAATATCGCCTATCCATTGCCGTACCCGTTCGCTTCAGATTTGTGGTCCGCTAGCAGCTGGCAAGCCCAGTGGAAGAAGGGTCCCGACGCGCCGTACGGCAATAAAACAGTGAACGGCTATGTTCACCGCCCCCAATTCGAGCTGTATGACATCGCGGCCGATCCAAACGAAACGAGCAATTTGGCCGACAGCGAAGGGCACAAAGATATCCTGGAGCGTTACAAGGCCAAGTTGAAGGCGATGCAGAAAGAGATGCAGGACCCTTGGATCATGAAATGGGATTACGAATAGCGTTGGCGGGCAACTGCCAATGTTTTCGTTGCGTGGTCGCATTACGGCAACTATCCTAAGAGACCCACGTTTTCCTTCGTTCCTCGTGAGTTTTGCCATCTATCGATGATCTATTTCATACTCTGGGTCGTCTTTCTGTTAGCGGTCATCCTAGCGGTACCGATTGTATCGCTGATGGGCAACCGTAAACCGCGAGAGCCCAAGGCTGCCGCCGACCCCGAGGCCATGCCCGAGGAAGCGGAAGAGCAAGCGTTCGGCGAAAACGAAGGTTTTGCCGGCGACGAGGTCGTGGCCGAAGTGCCCGCGGATGATGGATTTGGCGGCGGTGAACCAGCGATGGGTGGCGACGACGCGTTTGAAGGGTTCGAAGAACTGAAGTAGCCACGGGGTGACGACCGTGAATTATCGGCTGTGTTGAGCTTGTTAGCGGTATTGATGTGAGCCGACGGCGCAAGCCGCGGGCTTTGGGCTATCACCCCCGTTGCTTCGAGGCTAGCAGCTACGGCTCATTGTGAATCCGCTTATCTGTGAATCCGCTTATCTCGGTGCGTGATGGCAATAATTGCCCACGACATGCTGGCAAAATTCATTAGAATAAAGCCACCTCCCCCCTCCCAATCTCCCGCCTCCTCCCTCCCTGAGTGCGATTCGATGAATCTTTTTTCGTCTTCAATTTCGCGTCGTGAAATGCTGCGCCGGTGTGGTACCGGTTTCGGCGCGGTCGCATTGGGCGATATGCTCAGCCGAGACGCGATGGCCGCAGGATCCTCACCGCTGCAGTTTCCTGCCAAAGCAAAATACGTCATCCATTTGTTCATGAACGGCGGGCCGAGCCATGTCGATACGTTCGATTACAAACCGGCATTGGCCAAATTCGATGGCAAATCGGCGCCGACGGGAACGCTGAAGACGGAACGCCCGACTGGCAACGTGATGGGGTCTCCGTTCAAATTCAAACCGTACGGCGAAAGTGGAATCCACGTCAGCGAACTGTTCTCCAAAACGGCCGAACATATCGATGACATTTGTGTGATCAATTCCATGCACGCGGATGTGCCCAATCACGAGCCTTCGCTGATGCTGATGAATACAGGCGAATCACGACTGGTTCGCCCCAGTGTTGGATCGTGGATGACGTACGGACTCGGCAGCGAGAATGAAAATCTGCCCTCGTTCATCGTCATGTGCCCTGGCGGCTACCCGATCAAAGAGTCTCAAAATTGGCAGAACAGTTTTCTGCCGGGCAAGTATCAGGGCACCTATATCGATTCGAGTCACGAGCGTGTCGACAAACTGATCGACAACATTCGCTCGCCAGGGGTCGCGGAATACGACCAGCGTCAACAATTAGATCTGCTGGCGTCGATCAACCAGCAGCATGCAACGCAGCGTCCCGAGGACCCACGATTGGAATCTCGAATCCAGTCGTTCGAGCTTGCGTATCGGATGCAGTACGAAGCGACCGATGCGTTTGATGTGTCGCGAGAGACATCGGCGGTCCTGGACGCCTATGGACCGGGGGATTTTGCGCGTCAAACCTTGATCGCCCGCCGATTGGTCGAACGTGGCGTACGGTATGTTCAGCTTTACACCGGAGCCGGACAACCTTGGGACAACCATGACGACTTGAACGCCGGCCACAAGCGGCTCGCGGGCCAAGTTGACCAACCGATTGCGGCACTGTTGGCCGATCTGAAACGACTCGGTTTGCTTGACGAAACACTGGTAATTTGGGGTGGCGAGTTTGGCCGGACGCCGGTGGTGGAAATGCCCAAAGAAGGTTCGAACCAAGGCAAGATGAATGGTCGAGACCACAACCATCATGGCTTCACCATGTGGATGGCCGGCGGCGGTGTCAAAGGCGGCCAGACGATTGGGACGACCGACGAAATTGGATTCAAAGCGGTTGAAAACCGCGTCCACGTTCACGATTTGCATGCCACGATGCTGAAGTTGATGGGATTTGATCACAAGAAATTGACCTACCGCTATGCCGGTCGCGACTTCCGGTTAACCGACGTCCACGGCCGCATCATCGACGACGTGATCGCGTAGTCACACTCGCCCCCAACGGAGTGAGACTGTTAGCGGCTTTGGCGCTAGCCACCGTTCCGTTGTTCAACAAAACGCCTCTTCAAAAAGCCGCACCGGAACCAGCCAACGCAACGGACCAACCACTACCACCTTAAACGTGGAACAGTCCAGGCTCATTCTGGCGTTGAGTCGTCCTCGTCCTCTTCTTCATCATCATCCCATTCATCTTCGAATGGGTATTGCTTGGGTGCCTCTCCGAATCGATCGGTGATCTTGGGGGCCTCGTACTCATCGGGCAGATCGCTCAAGTCTTCGATCAAGACATTGAATTTCCAATCATCACCAAAGTCATAATGAAAGAGCATCGATTCGCCCTTCCCGATGGGAAGATGCCCCAGCATCATTTCGTCGGCGAGGTAATCTCCGTCCATTAGCTGCGAACAAATGACGGTCTCATTCTGGCCACGCTCGTTGCGATATTCAAATTGGTAGAGGTGATCGAAATCAAAATCGAAAGATTCGAGGATTAGCCCCGCAAGCTCCTCGAGGGTCGTCTCGTCCGGAGCCTCGATCCGCCGCCAGGCATCACCCCAGGATACTTTTAGTGTGAACTGAAACTCTTGAAACTCAGCTTCGGGCTCTTTCAATGTTTTGTTCCATTCCGGAAAGAAGGGCCTGAACGTAGCCTGAAATTCCTCGTCACGGTCTGAGGCACGACTCTTTATCCCGCAGCACGCAGAGAACATCGCATCTCCGAACGGCAATCGCTCGACCCACTCAAACTCAGCTGACTTTCCCGCTTTGGCTTGGGATGCATACGTTAGACGCAGCCAACCAAATTGCTGCATCAAGCTGTATGCAACGTGTGACTCGATCCCAGGATCGTCGAGAATGGGTGTTTTACGCATATTTAAATGCAGGTAGGCGTTCTCCAATTCGTGTTTTAAGCCACCCGAATGCATACCACGCTCTCCAATCATCTCGAAAGAGGCGGTCGTCATACAGCAGCTGAGCAATGACATGTATTGATCCGTGGGCTCCATCGATTCCCACTGCGCCCGCATTGCTGGATCAATCAAAATCCTGCGTTTCGGCTTGGCTTCTCCAACGGCTAACCCGCTGCCGCGCAACAATAAAAATAGCCCCATCAAAGCGGGAAACGATCTCAGTTGCGGTCGCTTGATATTGTGAACTAGCGGCTTGGTGAGCCGTTGGTTTAATTCATCGAGCCGACCTTGCGGCAAGACAAAATACTTGCTGGTCGTCGGCAATCCCTCGCCAATCGCCTCGATCAACATTTGGAAGTCGATCAAGATCGAGCCAGGATTCCCTTTTTCAATCGTTTGTTTGCGAAGAATTTTTGCATTCGTCTTTGTCAGATCGTTCACGTAAAGATCGCGTATTTGGTCGGCCAGCATGTTGTTTCCCGATGATTGTTGATTCTCGAATCCCCCAAGGTTTTGCTCAGCAGTGAACCCTTTCGCTGCGGGTAAATTCGAGTCTTTCGATCGCCCCGCGATTTCTTTGCGAACTCGATAACGTGGGGCGGGGATTCTAAGTAGAATAGCGTCCCCTCTGGGACGTTTGTAGACAAGTCGTCCAACGTCCGTTGCCTCCCCCCCCACTATCTCTTCGCAAAGTTCTCGATGTTCATGAAATCAATCGTTCATTTGACGTCCACTTGCTTTTTCATCGCCCTCCTTGCCATCTCGGTGAACTGCAGTCCCGTTTCGGCGGCGGACACCTATTCCGAGAATCCAGGGACCGCGGGCAACGGCAACCACGTCGTCGGCCCCGATTACTCGATCGATCCTGATTTGACCGACCGAGGAAATCCGAAGGGCAAGTATTTTGAATTCACGATGCCGCTTGCCGACAGCAAGATTTTTGCGGGCACGGACACCACGCTGAATCCGAAAAAGGAAGTCCGCACAGAACGAAAGATTTTTGTCTATGTACCCGCAGCTTACGTCGATGGCACGAAGGCACCGATCTTGGTCACGATGGATGGTCCGAGCCGATTGGATTTGGTCCGCAACGCACTGGATAATCTGACGATCTCGAAAGACCCCAAGCGCACGTTGCCCGCCTTTATCGCGATCGCGGTCGAAAACGGAGGCAACGATGGCAAGGGAAGCGAACGAGGACTGGAATATGACACGATGTCCGACCGCTATGCCCGGTTCATTAACGACGAAGTTCTGCCTGCCGTGCTCAACAACCCGCAAATCAAAGCGGCCTATCCCAACATTGCCTTCACCGAAAATCCGTGGGGCAAGGCCGCGATGGGGTGCAGTTCCGGAGGCGCCGCGGCGCTAACGATGGGCTGGTTTCGCCCCGACTTGTTTCGCCGCTTGATCACCTACTCGGGCACCTTTGTTGACCAACAAGACGACGACGCTCCCGAAGAAGCCGATTATCCGTTGGGAGCCTGGGAGTACCATTCGAGCATGAAGTTAATCGCAAACAGCGAAAAGAAACCGCTGCGGATCTTTACGCATGTTTCCGAGAACGACAACCGCGCGAACGATCCCGAAGGAACGCATCACAATTGGGTGATGGCCAATCAGCGGACCGCCGCCGCCCTCAAAGCCAAAGGTTACGATTATCGTTACGTGTTCAGTCGAGCGACACGGCACTGTGACCGCAAAGTGTTCGAGCGAACGCTCGCCGATACGCTGGTGTGGATGTGGCGAGGCTATCACGCCGAGTGATCACAAATTTCAACCGTGAGCCGTGGGCCGTAAGGCACCGGGTCATGCGTGGGACTTCCGGTGCTTGTGAGCCGACGGCACTAGCCGGGGGCATGTTTCAAACAAAAACGACGCTCCCCGCGGCTAGCGCCGTCGGCTCACCTAATGTGACAGTCGAATGAGCGGCCAAACGGCAAACGAACTTACCCACAATTACATTCGTCACCCTGCCGCTCTGTATACCTCCGTTCTCCTACCAAGCCTGACCATGACTCGATTCTCTTGGATTCCGCCCGTCGTTGCCTTGATGGGCGTCGTTGTTTTGATGGCGGCGTTCGCTGAACCTTCGCTGGCCGATCGGCCGAACGTGTTGATCATTTATGGAGATGATCAAGGTTCGATCGACCTAGGATGTATGGGCGTCACCGATCTGCAAACGCCAAACTTAGATCGCTTGGCCAACCAAGGACTGCTGCTGACTCAGATGTACTCGGCCGCACCGGTGTGTTCGGCCAGTCGTGTGGGATTGTTGACGGGGCGTTACCCCGCGCGTGCAGGACAACCAGGCAACGGTGATCTGCGGTCCGAAGAAGTCACGATCGGCGAAACCTTTCGTGACGCGGGATATCGCACCGGACAAGTCGGCAA
>CAXBHV010000100.1:0-11048 GCA_963974855.1 uncultured Rhodopirellula sp.
CTTTCAGCGGAATTTGAAAGTATCTAATAATTTCTAGAGCGGTTCGAGATCAATGCCACTTTTTTTGCGTTCAACCGGCACTAGCAAAGACGCCTGAGGATGGCAACGTTGCGACCTCGTTGACGCATGCAATTAACGTGGCAAATTGGGATCAGGGGTGGCGATATTCGAGATGGCACGAATGAAATCATTGGCTCCGTCGAATTCACGGTAAACGCTTGCAAAGCGGATAAAGGCAACTTGGTCAAGCGATGCCAAATGTTTCAGCACAATGTCGCCAATCTGCGTCGCCGTGACTTCCGAGTCGAACGACTCATAAATGTCCGCCTCGATCGTTTGCACGACTTGCTCAATTTTCGAGCTTTGAATGGGGCGTTTGGAACAGGCGCGTTCGATCCCCCGGCGAATCTTTTCACGATCAAGTGGTTCTCGGGTTTGATCGCTTTTGACCACCCTGACGTTCAGTTGTTCAAGCTTTTCCAAGGTCGAAAAACGTCGTTGACAGGACGAGCAAACCCGTTTTCGGCGCACAATGTAGCCACCCTCGGCGGCTCGGGTGTCAAGAACACGGTCGTTATCGACGTGGCAATAGGGACAACGCATGCGTCAATCGGCTTTAAAAATGTAGGTCTGTGTGTTCTATAGTATCGGAAACCAGTGGCTGATGCCGCAAGGGCTTAGAATTGGGGTAATACGAGCGTACTCGGATTGTGATTCTAATGAGGGGGCTGTCGCTCAGCTCATTCCGAATCGATACAATCGTGAGTGCGGTGGGAACAACCCATCAGCGCGTTCCGAGTGTCTGCGTGTCAGCAGGCATGAATGACACAATGTCGACGGAACTCGGAGCAGTGAATTCTTGTCGTGGTAAGAGGAACAAAGGCGTGGCCGAGTGGTATATCCAACAGCTAAATGCGCCCGAAGATCTTGGGCCGTTGCGTCCCAGTGATCTATTGAAAAAAGTTCGTTGTGGCGATGTCAAACCGGATACGTTAATCCGCAAAGGGGACTCGGCTTGGTTCCACGCGGCAGAGGTCGGCGGTCTGTTCGAAGCGGCAATGCGTCCAACGATCGAATACTTTTGTCCGCAATGTGATCGTCCCGTCAGTGAACCGCCAGTGATGTGTTCCAACTGTGGACGCGAAGTTCGCAAGGCCAAAACCCGCATCACCGAAAACTCGATCTCCAATGGTTCGCCACGATCCGATCAACCAGGCCGTTCGGTTCAGAGTTGGCTGAAACGCAAAATGCTACGCCGCCCCAAAGACGGGGAAGCGTAGCACGCGTTTTTCGGTCAGCGTCGTTCTGCAAAGTGAACGGGACGTGTCAGAGTTAGAATTTGAACTGAGCACTCGCGGTCACACCCGTGATGAAGATGTCATCATCCATTCGAATGCTGCGACCTAGGTTGGAATTCACCACGGGGCTGATCTGATCGGTTGCGGTAGCCAATCCGGAGATGTACCAAGCTTCGAATCCGGCTCGTAGCGTCAGCATTTCGCCAAGAGCGTAGCTGTAACCCGCTCCGACCTCGAAGACACCTGCAAGCTCTGTGTCTTCGTCGATAGCGGCAACAACGGTGCTTCCCGCGTTGAACAGTCGTGTGTCGGATTCGGCAAAGTTCAAGTAACCACCAGCACGACCACGGAAGTCGATCGAACCGTGGCATGACACGGGATACAGTAGGTCCATGCCGACTTGGAAGCCGAACAATGAGTTCTCGACGTCGCTACGCAATAGTCCTCGGTTGCCACCGGCATCCCGGCTATTGTAGTTGTACAACTCATCGTAGTCGATATAGCGAGCTCCGACGAGAATCTTGGCAACTTCCCAGCCGACCAGGATCTTGCTGGCTTCCATACTGAAGTATTCAGCGTGGTAATCTTGTGATTGGAATACGGAATTGTTGAATGTGCTCAGATCGCCTGCGACGATCGGGGCACCCGGAACGAGCAGGGTGTTGATCCCGCCAGCACCGTTGGTCAAGCTGGTGCCCATGTCCCATTCCAGTGGTCCAACGAAGGTGGCTTCCCAACCGTGAACACAATCGGGAACCGAGCCAACGGTAATCCGTGGAGCGAACTCGAAATCGAATTCATCCAGGGCAAAGTTGCGGCTGAAGGTTGAACGGTCGCCGGAATTCAGCTCCATATAAACGGCTTCACCGCGGATGTACCAATACGGTTTGCAAGCGACACCGCAACTGCCGTACTCGCCATTGAGGTTCATGGCGGAATAGCCACCGTAGCCGCCGTAACCTGTATCACCATAGCTTGATCCACACGATCCGCCACAGCTTGTACCACAAGAGTTACAGCCGGTTTGAATCACCGAGCCTTGAGCGGATTGCTCGGGCAGATGTCCCACCGTCGCGACCTGACTCGATCCACCGAGGCCTTGATAACCCGCAGCATTCACGACACGGAACGATTCGTTACCATGGGTAAATGATTTCGCGGGTGCTCCGGATGTGGAAGCCGCAGGAGCGTTAAACGCGGTTAGCAGTCCCGAGTCCGCGTAGACGTCGGATGCGGTCAGCGTGCCGGCGAGCAGTCCACATGCCGCTAAGCTGCGAGCTGCTGTGCTACTGAAGTGTTTTAGTATCGAATGGATCTTCATGATCGAACCTCGTAGACTCGTAGTGCCTTTGGGTGCACCGCTGGGTATTGACCGATTTGATTGACTGGAAAGTAAAGTGCAGTGCAAACTAGCGAACCTTCAGTTCATCATGCACAGGAATTAAACAAGTCTTGCGTACCATGCGAAGGATCTTCGTTGCCGTTTCCTCGCTAGTACACGATCCGCTGATGACCAAATGGTCACCGACGGTTTTGACACGCACGCGACTGTCTGGGAACGACTTCATAATCGTTCGTGTCAGCATCTCGGCCTTGTCCCCGACCGAGTCACCGGTCGCTTCCACCGCGTCTTGAACATGCACATCGAAATGTTGGACGGTTGACGAATCGTCACTCGCTCCATCGGCCCAGACGACAAGTCGTGTAACGCCTCGCCCTGCTCCGATCAACTTCAGTTCGTTAGTGCCTGATGCAATCGCACGACAAACGTTCTGATCTTGGATGCTGACGCGTCGGAGATTGCCGCCGATCGTCAACGAACGAACCTGAGCTCGTGTCATGTACAGAGGAATCGCGGCACCCGCAGGCTGCGAAAGTTCACCTTGCATCAAGCCATATTGGTCGTTGCCGTGCAATCCGCCCAGCATGGGTGGACTGGCAGGTTGGACCATCGAACTTGACTGATATACGGAAGCTCGCTCGTGCCCTAGTGGCGGAGCTTCGACCGCGACTGGGGGACGATATCGCTTGGACGGTTTGTGTGTTTGAACCGCTCGTTCGTCGATTGACGGAGCGACATTGATTGACGGCCCTCGATGTTGAACCGGGGCACGCTCAGTCAACTCCACCAATTCCTCAGGCGAAACACTGACATCGCTTAACGGTTGCAGCGTTACCTCGGAATCCTTGTCATCTGCAGGATCGTCGATCGAGACAGGAACAGGAAGTTCCATTGCCAATTCGACATTGCCAACTTCGCTGGCGTCCGAATCCAATGCGTCCGATTCCGTCAGACTTGGATCGGTTTGGATCGCGGCCGCCTCGTTGACTACCACGTCGCTGACAACATCCATCGTCTCGGGATTTGCAAGCTCTGCTTCGTCGACTGTCACTTCCGTAGGCGACGACAATGCGTCGCTGTTATCGGAAAACGAGAAAAAGATGGGCTCGGCATCGGAGACCAATTCCACATCGGTGCTTTCTTGATTCGCATCGAAATCCATCTGCGGAACCGCGACAAACTCGATCGATTGCAACGCGGTTTCGTTGGCCGGTTGCGACATATCCGAGTCCACGATCGGCGGAGTGACCATGGAAATCACCATGGGCGGCTGAGCCACCGAGACATCGGTTGTCGAATGAACGTGCTCTGGCGCCGATCCAGCCGACTTGACCAGCGGTGCATCGATTTTGGTTTCAACGAGGTCGCCGTTTTCGTGATGCGCCGATCCGACGAGCGGGTTGGTTTGAATCAACGCCGCTGGTGGCTGTTCGATTGTCATTGCCGAATTCGAAGGCCTGACGATTTTTGGGCTTCCGATCGGTTGCAGCCCAATCGCAGCTCCGATCGGTTTAAGCCGGATCGCAGGTCGATCGTCACCGGAGGCCAATTGAATCGCTCGATTCACATGGCTGACCTCTTCGGTCTCACAGAACGGATTGGCACGCACGGTTTGCTGCGCGGCCTCGTTTTGTGGAGTCGATTGAAAATGCCCCGTCTGCCGGATCGTTTGCAGAGGTAAAGGTGGCATGATTTGGAAAGTGGTCGCTACTGGCGCGAGTATCGTCGGTTCGCTAGCGAACGACATCGATGTCGCGACAAATGACGAGCTTGCGGCAATTACCAGCAAACTGAGAGCGGCCCTTGCCCGGGTCCGTCGTCGTCTCTTCACGATTGTTTTAAAGTCACGCATGCCGCATCCTTGCGTCCGATCGAGTTGATGCACCCCCCTCGGCACACCATGAAAGAAACCTGCAAATTGCATGAGTCTTCCGGTTGCTCTAGTTATCGGATGCGATCTGCAAGGACATTAACGATTCTGACGTCTCTATCGCGTGTGGCGGTCGTTTGTGTCGTGCGAGTCGTTCGGATCGTAACTAAAATGCCTGATCCAACGCCCCATTGAAGGTCACGACCATTTTTCACCGAACGCTGGATTTAACGTGTTTCGCCATGAAAACCGCCGTTTCTAGTCCGCAGACGACTTCACTATGGTCCCGCGACACTCGGGCAAGCCACGCTATTTCTGAAATCGGCACCGATCGATCAAAATTTGTCACGCTTTCTGTTGTGGACGTTGGCGTCTGGCTTCGAATAAGACTAACGCCGCCGATACCGAGACATTCAAACTGTCCACTTTGCCGAACATTGGAATTCGTACGCCATGAATGACGACATTGTTGGCGTCATGTTGCCAACGTTCACCGAGTCCGTTCGCTTCGCTGCCCACAATCACGGCGATCGAACCTGAAAAATCAGTAGCCCAAAGTTCATCCGATGACTCGACACGAGCAGCGAGCGGACGAATTTTCTGGTCGCACAAGAATCGAGCAACCTCGGTTTCGGAGCCGACAGCGGTCGGAATTTGAAAAACGGTCCCCAGACTACTGCGGATCGCATTGGGATTGTAAATGTCGCTGCCGCCACCACATAAAATCACCGCGTCGACTCCGGCGGCATCAGCACAGCGAAAGACGGCGCCGATATTTCCCGGTTTTTCCAGGCTGTCCAGCACAAGCACCAACGCATTGGCAGGCAGGCTGAGGTCTTCGAGCGAGTGGTCCGGTTGCACAAATTCGCTGACCACCCCGCGTGAGGACTCACCATAAGCGATGCGTGCCATCACGGCATCCGAAACAAAGCGAATCGTTTGTGAAGTCTTGGTTTTTTCGATGACGATACGAACTCTCGGATCGCTGCCTGCGGCATCGCTGCTTGCCGGCAAACTGCTCGGTGGTGCATCGTGTACTGGCCGGGGGCTATGATTCGGGCGGAATTGAGCTTCGCGGTCCGCAGGGGCCCTGTCGAAATTGCCATGTTCAAAATTGCCATGTTCAAAATTGCCATGTTCGGTGAGACTCGATTCGGGCAAAAACAATCCGACCAGATCCAAACCAGCATCGATCGCTTGCAAAGTTTCTCGCCAACCGTCGACAAGCAGACGCTTCTGGCGTCGTCGTGTACGATTATCCCTTAATCGGATCAGGCGTCGAACGGTAGGGTTTGCGGGGCTGCGAAGTACAAGTGGCTCCGAATCGCTCATGCCAAACTCTTGATAGGCGTTATTTGCGGGCTCGCGTCGGCATCAACACGGCCCTTTTACATAGTGACTTTGAAAACGGAAAATCGACGAGATGAGCAAGACGCCAACCTGTGACGCAGTCACCTCGAAACGTGACCAGAAGGAATTTCTATATCTGGAGCGTGAAATCTATCGCGATAACCCCTATTGGGTTCCGCCGTTGTGGGCCGAGCGTCGCAAAATCGTCGGTTTCAAACACCATCCGTTTTATGATGATGCCGATCGCCAAGCATTTCTGGTCCGCCGCGATGGTCGTGCCGTCGGCCGCATTCTGGCAGTCGTCAATCATGCTCACAATCGTTGCCACAATGAAAAACGTGGCTTCGTCGGTTTCTTTGAGTGCGAAGACGACAGCGAAGCGAGCAAATTGCTGTTCCAGCATGCCTTTGATTGGCTGCGACAACAAGGGATGACCGATGTCCGTGGTCCGGTTCATCCGAGTCTGAATTATGAGGTGGGACTGCTGGTGGACGGTTTTGATTCGTCCCCCACGTTCATGATCCCGTACCACCATCCCTACTACGAACGCTTGTTCCTCGAATCAGGCTTTGAAAAGATTCAGGATCTGTTTAGCTACGACGCCCATATGGACATCCTCGAGGACCTGGATCCCAAGTTGGCCTTCGTAATCGAAGAAGCGACGCGGCGATTCAAGGTGAAATGCCGTCCGATTGATCGCAAACGATTCAAAGAAGACGTTCGCTCGTTCTTGGAAATCTATAACCAATCACTACAGCGAACTTGGGGGTATGTTCCGATGAGCGAAGCGGAAATTCGGGTCCAGAGCGATGGCTTGAAGCATTTGATCGTGCCCGAATTGACCAGTATCGCCGAAATTGACGGGCGACCCGTTGGTGCTGGCTTTGGATTACTCGATTACAACCAAATCATCCGCAAGATCGATGGAAAGCTATTTCCCTTCGGCTGGATCAAACTGTTGACGGGGAAACGAAAGATCGATCGGCTGCGGTTGATTAGCACGAATGTGTTGCCGGAGTACCAAAAATGGGGGCTCGGATTGGTAACGCTCTCGCGAATCTTGCCCGATGCGATCACATTTGGTATCCAAATTGGTGAGTTTTCCTGGGTATTGGAAAGTAATTCGCTGTCACGCGGCACGATTGAGCGTGGTGGGGCCACGCGAACGAAAACTCACCGGTTGTTCGACAAATCGCTTGAATGAGACGCCATGTTTCGCTCAGAAACCGACCTTGTCCTAGTGCGACGATGCTAATTCGCATGCCTTGGATACCGGCTTTTGAGTTCGCACGCTCGCTACGACCCCTACACTCACCCGATGCGGCCCGAACTAACCTGACGAGTTTGACTACAACCCTGGTCAGCTTGTGTCTTGGCAATCATACTTTGATGCTCGTCGCTCGTTTCTCGTCCGAATCGCCACTGTCCTCCTCAACGCCATAATCTTGAACATGCCGGAAAACCGAATTGTCATTACCGGAGCGGGCGTGGCGTCTGCGATCGGACTCGGGCACAAAGATTTCTTCAACGCACTCCTTCGCGGTGACTCCGGAGTTCGGTCACTCGCTGATCGCGATGATGATGGCCCCACTCCACCGGCCGGACACGAAAATGACGGCCTCTGGATCGGAGCCCCGATCGTGGGCTTTGACGGAAAACAATTCGTAAAACCGCGAAAAGCTTTGAAGGTGATGTCGCGAGAGATCCAACTCGCTTACGTGGCATCGATGATGGCAATCGAAGACGCCGGGCTCGATTCCGTCTTTCCCGCCGTCGCTGACGAGGAAGATTCCCCGGCATCCGACAACGGTTCGGTTCGGTTTGCTCCCAAGGACGTTGGAACCGTCTTTGGTAGCGAGATGCTTTACGGCCCCCCCACCGAATTAGCCGAAGCGTTCCAGAAATGCCTCGACGAAGACGGCAAAATGGACGAGTCGCTCTTTGGAGAAGCGGCGATGCGAAGCGTGATGCCGCTGTGGATGTTGAAATATCTGCCCAATATGCCCGCCTGCCATGTTGGGATTGCGATCAATGCGCATGGCCCCAACAACACATTAGTGCTTGGCGACACGTCGGGCCCGGCGGCTTTGGATGAAGCCATCTCGTGCCTGACCCGCGGAATCGCAACCTGTATGATCAGCGGTGCTGCCGGCACACGGATTAACGCCACTCGGCTGAACTATCGCAATGACCTGCCGATTGCCGAGTCCATGGCCGACGCTTCCAAAGCGTCCCGACCTTTTGATCCCACCTCCAAAGGGGTTGTCGGAGGCGAAGGGGCAGCAGTGTTTGTACTCGAGTATTTGGCTGCGGCGATTCAGCGTGGGGCGAAGCCGATTGCCGAGGTCGTCTCAATCGCATCACGATTTGTTGCTTCCGGCGGCATGCAATTGCCAAAACGTACCTGCGATATCGAAACGGCTGGTATCCGCGGTTCAGCGAAAGCAATCAAGCTGGCCGTGAACGATGCCTTGCAAAAAGCAAACCTGACCGCGAGCGACATTGGGATGGTGGTCTCACATGCGATGGGCGACCCGATCATCGATGTCCAAGAACGCCAAGCTCTGGAATCGTGTTTGCCAAAGGTTCCTGTGGTCTCGCCGATCAGGACGCTCGGGCATACCGGTGCGGCCAGTGGATCGATCGAGATCTTGGTCGGCGTGTTGACGCTGAAGCACAAGATGGTTCCACCGTCGCTGAGCTTTGCCGACTCGCAATCCACAGGACCGGTGGTCTCCAAGGCTCAGCCGCTAAAGAAGTCACACGTGATGTGTCTGAGTCACACGTCCGAAGGCGCCGCAATTGCGACCGTATTAGCAAGCGTGTAGTTGCTCTGGATCACCTGTGATACCAACAAAAAAAGGCGGCTTCGAACCGAGATTCGAAACCGCCTTTTGTCTTTTAGCTCAGGCCAATCGCGTTACGCGAACGGGCTGTGTTTGCCGGGAACGGGAACAGGATATTTGCCGTCAGGTCCAGGCATGGTCGGAGGATCGCTCTCGAGGGTGTACTTGTCGATTCCGGGGCTCAAATTTGCACCCTTCTTCATCAGATCGTCCCACTTGATGACTTTGCCTGAGTAGCAGGCTTCGCGACCTAGGATCGCGGTGAAAGTCGATTTTGCACCGTATTCACCTTCGTTGTAGATGTCGCCTCGCATCAGAGCTTCGATCAAATCGTGTTGCTCTTGTTGATGTCCACCAGGGCTTTCGCCGCTGAACTTCCATGGGTTTTCGCCTTCGATTGTGCCCGATGGATCTGCCGATCCTTTAGTGCCATGAGCAAATTCGCCGACGTGGTTCCAGCCACCCGCCAAGTGACGACCTTGGCTGAACATCTTGCTACCGTCCGCAAAAGTGTACTCACAGAACGTGTGATCAAAGATTTGCGACTTCGTAGCATCGCCACCTTCACGTTGTTCGCGGCCACCCATGCCGTTGCACTCGACCGGGTACGCATCCTTGACCCAGCAACCGACGTCGAGGTTGTGGATGTGTTGTTCGCAAATCTGGTCGCCTGAAAGCCAGTTGAAGTGGTACCAGTTATTGGCTTGGAATGCCATTTCGGTCATGTCCTTGTCACGGTTGCGGTACCAAATGCCGCCGCCGTTCCAGTAAACACGTTGAGCGACAACGTCGCCGATTGCACCGTCGTGAATTCGTTTGATCGTTTCCATGTAACGCGGTTCGTGACGACGTTGCAGACCGATGCCAACCATACGGTCCTTCTTCTTGGACTCTTCGACCGCCGCCAAGACTCGTTGAACGCCCGGAGCGTCCGAAGCAACCGGTTTTTCCATGAAGACGTGGCGATTCTTTTCGATCGCGTACTCAAACTGCTGAGGTTTGAATCCGGGAGGAGTCGCGATCACGACCAAGTCGCAATCGGTATCGATCGCTTTCTTGTAGGCATCGAGTCCCGAGAAAATTTGGTCCTGAGGAACGGCGACTTTGTCTTTGTGGGACTGAGTCAGACGTTTGACGGCGTACTCGGCCTTGTTTTGGAACGCGTCGGCCACAGCGACAAGTTTGACGTTCCCTTTGGTGTTCATGATGTTGTCGGCCGCACCGGACCCGCGTCCGCCACATCCGATCACGACAAATTTGATTTCATCGCTTCCAGCAGCATGAGCCGTGCGAGCGACATTGGTTGCGACTGCGGCGGCACCCGCAGCGGCAATCGTTGATTGTTTGAGGAATTTGCGGCGAGAAGGAGGGTTCTGCATCAGTGAAAATCCTTAAGGAAATAAGCAAGTCGTTTTTGGGGAATCGAATTTTACTATCGTTTCACAGCCAATTATAGACGCTAAGCACGCGAAAGTCGCGTTGAGGTGGGGGTGCGGGGAAACGTTTTCCCATATTACGCCATCGCACTCCAATTGTTCAGTCTGCGCAGTGGACCAAGATGAAATCGGCCTAATTTTGCTCAAAAGAGCTCATGCTCCGATTCCGCACATCTGCGGGCCTGTTTTAGCTCAATGGAATCAGCAGTCTCCACCAGTAAGGTGGCTCGCCGAGGAGGGCCAGTTCAGTCCGTTTGCGGGTACCGCTGGCGTAACACGCCTATCGCGGTTTCGTGATCGAGCGTCCAGTTTTGAAACAAATCGGCAAACTGAGGCGCGTTGTACAAATGATTGAACACTCGCTGGCCGGTAAACTCACTCCAATATTCCGCTCGTTGTTCAAATCCCGGCGAACCGCCGCGTGGCAACCCATGCTCCAATTGATCAAGCGTCAATTTGACCGCTTGGTCGAGGAACCGGTCGCTACGATCGCGTTCAAATCTCAAAAGCATATTGGGAGAATCCAATACTTTGTCGGCAAAGCGTCGTTCATACCGCCACGCATCGGCGGAGACTTTTTTCCACGGATGAACTTGGTAGTCGTTCCAAGCCTGAATCAATGCCATCTGCCTCGACTTGCGACGCAGTTCCTGATCAGGAATCAGCGAGACAATTTCGGCGATCTCTGCGTCGCTGCCCTTGATGGTGTTGATGTAACGCAGCAAGTACTCTTCGCCAAAGTCCGCGACGGAGGATACTTGTTCAAGCGAACTCGCACCTCGGGCTGCTTGTTCACGCACCACGGTCGCCCACCTGGCCATCACCTTCAGCGCGTTCCGCTTCATTTCGGCGACCTCGTCTACTGTCAAGCCTAGTTGCCGGAGATTGGTTTCTTCAGCGCGAAAC
>CAXBHV010000101.1:0-10994 GCA_963974855.1 uncultured Rhodopirellula sp.
ACGAAACGGGCGATGAGGACGATGTCGTCGCCGAGACCGAGGCCAGTGACGATAAAAACGCCAATGACACACCTGCGATTGCTGCTGCCGCTGTGCATGTAAAGAGCGAAGCCAGCGAGTCAGGTGACGAGGGTCAGCTAAATACGTCCGCGGACGCGGATATCATCAAAGTCGATCCAGCGTCCGAGCACGAGCTGAAACAACAGAAATCGGCGGCCCAGGACGACTCCGCGGCCACCGACCCGCTCGTTCGCGTCCAATCGGGCAAGCAAGACGCTGCGGATACAAACGAGGACGCTACGAACACCACGGAATCCTTGTCAACGGATGCGACATCGGAAACCGAGTCTGATTCCAATTCTGGGGATCACCGTCGCGATTCACGCGACCGGCCCCGTGATCACTTTGGTCCCGTCAACGGCGGCGATCGATCCGGTGGCGGTACACCTGACGAAGCCGCGTCAGCGGCACGCAGCGGACAAACTGCCTCGCCATCGGCATCGGCGACCGCGACGCTACCGATTCCTGAATCGCTGACCAGCGCCGAAGCGACGACCACTCCGACTGCGAACGTCAGTCCCGCGGCACAGCAGGCGGTCGAAGCGATCACGCAGACTGCCACTGCCGCAGTGGGTGCTGCACGCACCGCCGCAACCGGAAACGCATCGTCGGCGACATCAACAAACAGCGCAGCTCGAGATAGCAGCGGAGCTGTCAGTGGCCCCAACACGACCACGTCGGCTGCGGATGCGACGAATAAACGACCTGAAAAGAGTGGCAACTCATCCACGACGGATTTGATTTCGCGAGCCAAGTTGATCCAGCGTGTCAGTCGTGCATTCCAGCATCTCGGACCCGACGGCGGCAATGTGCGGCTTCGTTTGGCGCCTGCAGAGTTGGGCACGGTCCGCTTGGAAATGCAAATCAAGTCCAACAAGATTCAAACACGCGTGGTCGCCGAAACCGAAGCGGCGGCAGCGGCATTGCGTGAGAACCTGCCTGAACTGCGCGCACGGCTGCAATCGCAAGGGATGCAGATCGAGCAGTTGACGGTGGAAGTCGAAAAGGATCCTCAGTCGGGAGAGCGTTCGTTTAGCGGGCACCAATCCGGAGCAGAGCAGGGCGGGGCAGGGTACTCGGGCGATCGCTGGCAATCACCCCGCCAATCGCCTCGTCCCAGGCCCACACAAGATCACGGGGCTCCCGCAGGCCGTGGGCAAATCAACACGCCGCAGATCGCTTCGCAAAGCACCGGCGTGGATGTAAAGCTGTAGAGGGCCACGTGGACGATTTCGCTGATGCTTTCGTCGACGCTTGGTAGCGAAACTCGCGCGTGAGTTTCGTCAAGCACACGGCCTTTCGTAGCGAAACTCGCGGAGAGTTTCGTCAAGCGACCGGCCGAAAGAATGCAGGATGACGCTCCGAGTCGTCCAAGCGACAGTAACACGACTCAGAGAGTCACGCTACTTTGAAAAACTGATTTGCCCGGCCGAAAGTCTTGGCGACTTTCGCTACTAACTTTACCTCCCCAGCGAAGCAGGGGAGGTCAGAGCGAGCGGAGCAAGCTCTGGGTGGGGCCTCGAAGTGTTAGCAACACAACCTGCAAGTTCAGAGCCACCGCCCCTCCCGGAAAATCTCGCTGAAGGCTCGATTTTCGACCCTCCCAGCGTTGCTGGGCGGGTGAAATATGAAACCTACCGCGAAGCTCGCAGCAACCCGCGAGCTCGGCGAACGGCCGTGTCTTTGATCTCGGCTTCTTGAACCGTAGCCGAAGGCATTTCCAACGCTTCGTTGAGCGTGGTTCGCGCCTTATCACTATCGAGCAAATCGACGGGTGTTGCACGTGCGGTCAAAATGCTGACCACATCGCCTTCGACTTGGGCGAACCCACCGTCGATGAAGTAACGCTCGGGACCGGCGGCAGTTTGCAACCGCAGCGTACCGAACCCAAGTCGCCCGATCATCGGCGCGCGTCCCGTCAGGATACCTAACTCGCCATCGGCCATCGGTAACGCAACGAAATCGGCCTCGCGGTCAAACTCCGTACGCTCAGGCGTGACGACAATACATCGAATGGCCATCGTTTACTTGTTCTCCATCTTCTTAGCCTGAGCTTCGGCTTGCTCGATCGCACCGACGTACATGAATGCTCGCTCGGGCAAGTGATCGTAATCACCGTTACAGATTCCTTCGAAGCTGCGGATCGTGTCTTCGAGCGAGGTGATTTCACCCTTCTTGCCAGTGAAAACTTCGGCCACGAGGAACGGTTGCGACAAGAATCGCTCGATACGACGAGCACGATGCACGATCATCTTGTCGCTTTCGCTCAACTCATCAACACCGAGAATCGCAATGATGTCTTGAAGTTCGCGGTATCGTTGCAGAATCGTTTGCACGCGGCGAGCAATCGCGTAGTGACGATCGCCAACGTATTGTGGATCCAAAATACGCGAGTTCGATGCCAACGGGTCGATCGCAGGGTAAATGCCCTTTTCCGAAATCGATCGTTCGAGGTAGATGAACGCATCCAACTGGCCGAACGCCGTTGCCGGTGCAGGGTCAGTCGGGTCATCCGCAGGAACGTAAACGGCTTGAACCGAGGTGATCGCTCCCTTCTTGGTCGATGTAATGCGTTCTTGCAACGCACCCATTTCGGTCGCCAGCGTCGGTTGGTAACCCACAGCCGAAGGCATACGTCCGAGCAACGCCGATACTTCCGAACCGGCTTGCGAGAAGCGGAAGATGTTGTCGACGAATAGTAGCGTGTCCGCTCCGGTCGAATCGCGGAAGAACTCAGCCATCGTGAGTGCGGACAAGGCAACGCGAAGACGCGAACCTGGTGGCTCGTTCATCTGGCCGAACACCATGCAGGTTTGCTCGATAACTTTACGGCCGGTTTCGCCGATTTCCGCTTCTTGCATTTCCAACCAAAGGTCGGTTCCTTCGCGAGTTCGCTCGCCCACACCGGCGAATACCGAGTAACCGCCGTGGCTACTTGCAATACGAGCGATCAACTCGGTCAAAATAACGGTCTTACCTAGCCCCGCACCCCCGAACAAACCGGCCTTACCACCACGCACGAACGGGGTCAGCAGGTCGATCACCTTGATGCCGGTTTCGAACACTTCGGTGTTCGTCGACAGTTCGGAAATCGGAGGAGCTTGGCGGTGAATCGGCCAGTAATCTTCGGCTTCGACCTCGCCTCGGTTATCGATCGGTTGGCCAAGCACGTTGAACACGCGGCCGAGGGTTTTGACACCGACGGGGACGGTCACGGGACGGCCCAAGTCAAGCACCTCCATGCCTCGCATCATACCGTCGGTACTGCCCAGTGCGATCGCGCGAACGCGTCCGCCACCGAGGTGCTGTTGGACTTCGCCGACCAAGTTGATCGTGACCCCTTTGTGCTCGCTCTTGATCTCCACAGCGTTGTAGATCTTAGGAAGCTTTTTCTCAGGGAACTCCGCATCAAAGGTAGAACCAATGACTTGCGTGACTTTACCAACGGCGCCTTGTTCGATTGCGGTGGACATAGCTTGTTTTTAGGTATCGAGAGGAAGTTGATGTTTTGGATTGGCTAGCACTGCTAGCCTCTGCGTGTGGACCCGTTTGCACCTGCGCGGACGCCGGTGCGGTTTGTTTTGACTTACTTGGCGAGTGCTTCGACGCCGCCGATGATTTCCATAATTTCGCCAGTAATCTGGCTTTGACGTGCTCGGTTGTACGTCATCGAGAGCTGCTTGATCATGTCGCCTGCATTCTCGGTCGCACCCTTCATCGCGATCATCCGAGCTACCTGCTCGCTGACGGCCGCGTCGAGGAAACATTTGAACAGACGCACCTTGAAGCTTGTCGGCACGACTTCTTCCAAAATGCTTTCGGCGGATGGCAAGAATTCGAATTCGACTGACTTTTCATCGTCGTCACTTGCTGCGGCTTCCTCGTCACTCAAGGAACCCAGTGGCAGCAGCGTTTCGATCGTGGCAATTTGGCGACTGGTGCTGATGAATTTGGTGTAAACCACATCCAAGCGATCAATCTTGCCGGTGACATATTCGGTGAGATACTTCTCGGCGATCTTTTCGACTTCGTCATAAGCCGGTTGATCTTCAAAACCCAAGTAAGCATTGTCGACAATCGTCTTGCGGAACTTCAAACCGTTCACGCCTCGTTTGCCGCTAGCATCCACTGCGACATCGTCGATGGTGTCGCGAAGTTCACGAATGCGTGGCATCGCGGTTCGCAGGATGTTGCCGTTGTAACCACCACACAAACCGCGATTGCTCGCCAAAACCAAAACGCGAGCTTTGGCAGGATTGTCGCGAGGTTCGAGCAGTGGGTGTTTGACATCCAAACCGGCCGCGGCCAACCGTTTCACGATCTTGGTAATTTGATCGGTGTAGGCGGTCGCAGCCTGGGCACGATCCATTGCCTTCTTGTAACGCGCGGTCGCAATCAACTCCATCGTTCGCGTGATTTTGCGAATATTGCGAATCGACTTGCGTCGTTTATCGAGTGCTCGTGCGTTGGCCATAAGATGAGGCGATCGTTACTGGAACAAACGGAGGTTAAACGGATATTGGTAAGGTCGACCGTCGCGTACGGCCAGTGCGGCAATAATTCCGAAAACGATTTGCAGCACCATCGGCACAAACACAATCGGAAATAGGGCACCACAACTGGCGACGAATAGGACGCCACAAACCACACTCAAAATCAGCAACGTGATCTGGAAATTGAGTGCTTCTTTGGCCTGCGACTCCGCAAACGGTGACTTGTCTTTCTGGGTTAAGTAAATAATCAAAGGGCCGATGAACCCTAATAAACCGCCCGCTAAAATCCCAGCACATCCGGATAGATGTGCAATCAACGCTAAATTTCGGTCTTCGTTGCTGGGAGTAAAATCGGGTGGTTCGATCGGTGGTTGTTGTTGACTCGATTCGGGTGGCTGAAATGGGTTGTTCATTAAACTTACCTTTCTCCGGCCGCCGAATGCAGAGGCACTACATCTCCACTACTACTGGCTTGTAGCCGGATTTGAAATCTTTGATAACGGAAACGATCGACTCAGTGATCTCGTCGGTCAGGTCACCCGTTGTCTCCAAATCGCTAAGCAGTTTTCCGTGCTTATCGTGGACAAATTGGATGAAGTCCTTTTCCCACTGGGGGACCGACTTGATCGGTACATCGTCCAAATGACCACGGGTTCCTGCGAACAAACTCAAAACTTGCTCGGTCACCGACATCGGTTGGTATTGAGGCTGCTTGAGCAGCTCCACCATACGATATCCGCGATCCAATTGGCTTTGGGTGTCGGCGTCCAGGTCCGTACCGAGTTGGGCGAATGCTTCCAAGGCACGAAACGCTGCCAAGTCGAGGCGCAAACCACCGGCAACTTTTTTCATTGCCTTGATCTGAGCGGCTCCACCCACGCGAGAAACCGAGATACCGGCGTTCATCGCAGGACGAATCCCGGCAAAGAACAAGTCGGGTTGCAGGTAAATTTGGCCGTCAGTGATCGAAATCACGTTCGTCGGAATGTAGGCGGATACTTCGCCTTCGAGTGTTTCGATGATCGGCAAACTGGTGATCGAACCACCACCAAGTTCATCCGACAATTTCGCCGAACGCTCCAACAGACGACTGTGACAGTAGAAAACGTCCCCAGGGTAAGCTTCGCGGCCTGGTGGGCGACGCATCAACAAACTCATTTGGCGATAGGCCGTGGCTTGCTTGCTCAAGTCATCATAAACAACAAGGGCATGGCCGCCGTTGAACATGAAGTGCTCGGCCATCGCGGTTCCGGCGTACGGAGCGATGTATTGAAGTGGGGCAGGGGAGCTAGCACCCGAAGCGATCACACAGGTGTATTCCATCGCACCTTTTTGCTGCAGCACTTCGACGATGGCTGCAACCGCCGAGTCCTTTTGGCCAACCGCGATGTAGAAACACATCACGCCTTTGCCTTTTTGGTTGATGATCGCGTCGATCGCGATTGCGGTCTTTCCGGTTTTACGGTCACCAATGATCAACTCACGTTGCCCACGCCCGATCGGAGTCATCGCGTCGATCGCTTTGACACCGGTCTGCATCGGCTCGGTTACCGGTTGACGTTCCGAAACACCCGTCGCGATGATTTCCACGGGACGAGTGATGTCGGTTTGCACGGGGCCTTTGCCGTCCAGTGGGTTACCCAATGGATCGAGCACGCGGCCCATTACGGCGTCGCCTGCAGGAACAGACAACAGCGTGCCGAGTGCTTTGACCTCGTCGCCTTCTTCGATCGTCAAGTAGTCACCAAGGATGATGACCCCGACGGAGTTTTCTTCGAGGTTGAACGCTAGCCCGATCGCACCGTTGGGGAACTCGACCATTTCACCGGCCATGACACCCGACAAACCGTAGACGCGAGCGATACCGTCGCCCACCTCCAACACGGTGCCGACTTCACGAACATCAATCTTACTGTCGAATTGCTCGATCTCTTGTTGCAAGACCGATGCGATTTCATCGCTACTAAATTTCATGGGTAACGCTAATCAATCGATAGGGGCGTTTAAATTGGAATTTTTTATACTAAAGGATCGGCCCATGCACGAGTCACAGGCGATGTTGAAATCAAGTCTTGTCCTGCACGAATTCGTCGAATCGCTTTAGCAATTGACTCGAGAACCCAGCCTTGGCCTTCTTTTGCATTTTGTCGATTCGGTTGACCACACTGCTGTCGTAAACCGTATCGCCAACGCGAATGACCATCCCGCCGATCAAGTCGGTATCGACCGTTTCTTTCAAGCGAACTTCGCGATGAAGCAGCGTGGAAAGACGCTCGGCAATCTGACCGCGACTCGAATCGTCAAGCGGGACCGCGGTTCGCACCGTAGCCACTAAACGACCGAGAATCTCATCCAACTGAGTTTCCGAGGCACGACGAACGGCAGCGACGTAACCCAAGCGATCACGACTCGCCATCACTTTCAAAAACTTGATCAAGATCGGATGAAATTCATCACCAAAAATTCGATCAAGCACTCGGCACTTTTCTTCGGCATCAATTCGCGGCGAAGCGAACGATGCAGCAAGCTGAGGGCTTTGTGAAAGATAATCGTCGACCATCATGCCCAACTGCTGGACAACCTGGTCCGCGACACCTTCTTTTTGCGCCGCAGCGATCAGAGCTCGCGCGTAAGTAGTGCCCAATTGCTCGGCGCCGGTATCGAGAACGGTGTCGTGTTTGGCAGCTTCGGTCATGGGTTGTCAGGGCGTGATGGAAACGCGTTGAAAGGACGAAAAAATCTTTTAAATAAACCGAGCCACCTCGGTGGTTCTGGTTTCACACGCAAGCGGCAAGAACAAATGCCCTTACCGCGAGCCATCCATTAGTTATTACTAGGAAGTCGATCAAGCGATTGACGGATCAAATCGGCATGGTCTTCCGGACGAAGTTCGCGGCCCACGACCGACTTGGCAACCTGCATCGCCATGTCCGAAGTCTGACCAGCCAAATCGGCCAAAGCAACTTTCTTTGCAGTCTCGATATCCGCGATCGCACGATCACGCGTCCGCTCGGCTTCCGCCTTCGCATCCGCAACGATCCGTTGACCGTTGGTCTCGGCATCACGACGTGCTTCGGCCAACATGCCTTGCACCTTGCTTGCCGCTTCATCGAGCTTGGTTTGATAGTCACTCAACAACGATCGTGCCTCGGCGTTAATACGCTCGGCATTTTCGAGGTCGCCATTGATCTTGTCTTCGCGAGCTTTCAACCCACTGAGAATGGGAGGCCAAACAAACTTGGACAAGATCGCAAACACACCAAGAAAAATCGCGATGTTACAGACCGCCGAACCGATGTCGAATGACAACAACGGCGGAGTGTTCGCGTTGTCGTGTCCGTCTGCCGTTGCGGGATGAACGTGATCACCCTCAACGACTTCCTCGTCGAGAACGTCCGATTTAGCGGCGACCAAAACGGTTGCATCATCAGATCCAGATGCCTTAACCGCCACTTCGGATTTCGCTTTTTCATCGGCATAGCTGCTGGCGGGCGACACACAGATTGTGGCCATCCCTAGGAAGCACAGTACCGACAAACGAGTCAATTTTAAAACCATCGTTTCAACTTTTGCCAAAGGCGGATTTAGCCGAGGATCAACATCAGAATCAATGCAATCACAGTTGCACCTTCGATAAGTGCAGCCGAGATCAGCATCTGGGTGCTGATCGTTCCGCTCGCTTCGGGCTGGCGAGCGATTGCGTCTACAGCAGCACTACCGATGCGGCCAATACCAAGGCCGGCGCCGAGGATAACAAGGCCCATTCCGATACCGACACCCATCTTGCCGACGTTAATAGTTTCCTGGGCCAAAACAAGCGCGAAATCAAACATCTTTCATAAACTCCTGAGCTAATTCTCGAACGGGAAATGCCTGCGTCCATGAATTCGGACGCGGACAGTTTTTGGTTAAAGGGTCAAACAATATTCAGTGAATCAAGGCGGGATCGCCGGCACACTATTCGTGCACCAAAGGTCCCAGTCGTTTTGGATCAATCAACTTATCGATGTCCATCTGACCTTCGTCGCTAAACGGATGCTCTTCTTCGTGATGGTCGTCATGATGAACTGCGACCATCGCAATGAACAGCACCGTCAAGAAGGTAAAGATAAACGCTTGCAAAAAGCAGATGAACAACTCAAGCAAAGTCAGCACAATGCCGCCGCCGATGACGGACAAACCGACACCGTAGCCAAGTGCATGCGAAAACTCTGCGGCGGTAAATACGAGGCCAACAAATGCGGCGATCACCAAGTGGCCCGCCATCATCGTTCCAAAAAGCCGCATCGCAAGTACCACACACTTAATAATCAATCCAATCCACTCCAAAGCGTAGAGCGGAATGCCGATTAGCAACATCTTGGGATCGTCCCAACCAATCGGATTGAAGTGCAAAAAGAATGTCTTTGCTCCTGTCTCGCGAATTCCGATAAACAGGATCGCAATGAAGCTTCCCAGTGCCAAAATTACGTTCAACGACAGGTTCCCCGTCGCCGTTCCGCCCCAATGCGAAAACGCAGTGTTGCCAGTGAACGACTGCAACAGATAGCCAATCGGAATCAACCCAATCACATTGCAGAACAAGATGAAAAAGAAGATGGTCCAGATGTAGTAGATGTATTTATCAGTCAAGTGACCGAGGTTCGGCCGAGCCACTTCGTCACGAATGAACGAGCACATCGTCTCGAACAACTGAGCAACGCGTCCGCGTGTCTTGAAGGCCTCGAGTCCCTGACCCTTTGCACGCACACGGCTTGCAACGTAGGCAAAGACCAACAACACCGTCACCGCGCCCACCAAACTCATCATCAGATGGTTAGTGATAAAAAAGTCGTATCGCCCGTCGAAAACATGCAGCGCCGGAATGTCGCCATCACCAACCGGCACACTGATGATTGGATTCTCGTGCAGCGGGTGAGGCAGCACATGCGTTATCGGGCTATGGTCGGTAGAAGCAACAAGCAATGGCATCAGGTAAATCGTTATTGAGCTACAGATTTAATTTTAGTGAATACAACCAACAATCTTTACGATTTCAACACACCCACAGATGGTGCGTGCAGAGCAACTGAATTGCTGAAACGTAGCAGCGAAGAGGAGATGATCACGGAAGAGTCTACTAAAGATAAAGGGTCATCGCTTGCCCTGGCAGGCAAAGTTTTTGTTGACAAACTCACATCCGTGTCCGACGTACCATTCCTGGATCGCGTGGCAACTCGATTACGCATGCATGCGAGCACTCCCACTTCGACCGTGGTCAAATAGGCGTACCAACCAAGCGTAAAACCAGCCACCCATTGCTTGGATTCGGCCAATTGATAACGGCAGAACAAAAACAGTGCAACCGTCCCAAATAACCGAAAGATCATCCCCATCCCGGACGCCAGCACAAAATCTCCGAACTGATCCATCGCTGGATCCGTCACCGCAACTTCGGCGTCATGATTACGACGCCAATTTGCGGCCATCACTCTGGCCCATCTCAAGCACAGACCGGGCAACATCGACACCACTGCAATCGCGCCACTCAAGGCAGCGACAAACAAAGCGTCCTCACTCCGATCGGCATCCTGAATCATCACCACGCCAACGGTGACCACCGTGGCAATCAACCACGCGGCACCAACCCAAACCAACGCTCGCCGATACAAATCGGAAACGCAGTCCTGGCTTGGCGATCGTCGGGATGAAGTTAGGATCGTCACGTCTTTTTCAAAAATTTACTTAAAAGCGAAGTCAACTTCGCTCCCAATATACGGTCATCAGTTTTCGTTGGGTTGCACCGACTGGCCAGTTTTCGACATTTCAGACCAATGCACGACTACTACGGATTTGACGATGAACCGTGTCATAGCCAATCCAAACCCAACCATGGTGCTCAGCGCGGTGGCGTACATTTGATCGTGATTCCGCCATGTATCGACCCAATAACCGACACCGGCGAACAGCAGGGTAATCCCAGCGAGCTCCATCCCTAAACCAGCAAATCGAAGCCAAACTGCGTCCCCACTTGCATCATCTTCTGCAATCGGTTCAGGCGTGACATCGACCTTGTCGGTCATCCCATCCGTGTCAGCTGACGGGTCATTAGAATCGGAAGAGCTTTTCGCTGGATTTGGCATCGGCCCCACCTTCTCACAGACGCTGTCGTGGTCGGTTTAACAGGTCCCCATTTTGCGTACCCGCGTTAACTCGACGTGCACAGTGTGACTCGCAAATCGAGAACCACCAGAGGCAGCGACGGATCGCCGCACCTAAAAATGAAACGCAGAACTGCCTTCACGATCTGCTCATGCATCCTCACACCCTTGCTGATTGCAAGTCGAACCAAGCAAACCCCTGCCACAACAGGACTTCGGACAAAGCTCGCCTGTTTCCTGGCCTAAACTGCAGTTACCTCTCCACCGACGAAGAGGTCGTGCAGGTTTTTATTTCGTTGTG
>CAXBHV010000102.1:0-10958 GCA_963974855.1 uncultured Rhodopirellula sp.
GATCGACGATTCCGAACCCTCATCGCTGATTTCCAAGTTCATGTCCTGTAACCCACCCATCACTTTCTGACGCTCTTGCTGGTTTAGTACGACGGTGCGGTATGCGTTTCGGCGGACCACCTGAGTCGCATAAGTGCTGAAGCGAAAGCCACGATCGTAGTCAAATTTTTCCACGGCTCGCATCAACGCGATGATTCCGTCACTCAGCAGTTCGTCAAATGAATTGTTTGCATTCACAAACTTTTTAACGATCGAAAACACTAATCGCAGATTGGCTTCGACAATCCGGTCGCGGTGCCAATGTGCCAATGCGATCAGTCGATCGATCAACGCTAACCGAGCACGCGACGGACGCTTTGGGTTTAATAGCCGGCGATGCATTGCCGCTTGGTGCAGCAAAAAGTTCATCCGCTGAAATAGTGTCACTTCCTGGTCGGGCTTCAACAGCGGCGCTTCACACAAACGGCCGAGATGAATTGGCAGGTCCGCTCCGCTTCGAGCAACAATTTTTGCTCCTGCGTTTGGCTTGGGTGCAGCGAGGTCCAACGGTGACGCGAAAACAACCTCGCCCCTCTTCGAGTCAGCAAACTCTTTGTTGGCAATGAAGCTGATCTCGTGGCGAAGCTGCATCTTGGTACGCCGCACCAGTTCTTGTTTGTCCATTGATTCATAATTGGTCGAGTACGGCTCGATCGCGGTCAACGCCGCCGCCAATTCACTCGAGCGAATCCAACCTCCAGCCCGCGCGGGGACTGCTGCTGGCTCTTCCTTGTGACCGACGGCGTCGACAGCCAACTCGGCTTGGTGCTGAAGTTTCGCGACTGAATGCTCCGAAGCTGAAGAGTCGCATGAGACCAAAATCGACGTAGACATAAGGACCACAGGGGTTGGAATAATATTGGTTTGGCGACCGCATCCAACTCGACAACGAGCTAAACGGGCGAGGCCGAGACACCCTTACGCAAAGTGCAGGCCAAAGTAAGGAACCAAACAGGAGAACGTTTCGCACGAACAAAACGTTCAATACGTTATACCGTCGTTGTCTCAATGGAACAACGCAGAAAACATTGGAATGGAAGAACAATCCTTGCCCTAGCCTCGAAAAACAAAGAAAACGACGTTTTTTCTCGGTTATAATCCGTTTTGCCTGTTGGCGAATTTTGCTCGACTCCTACAATCACTGGCGATTCGAAATTCGATCGCAAAACGTTCTAAACGGTCAAAACGAGTTCGTCGTGGACGTTTTTTGCTCAACCTCGTCTGCTTCTTTGCGATTCAATCGTTGCCCTCCTGGAACTGATCCTGTGGCTGTTCGACAACCTCATTACTCTCCCAAGCAAGTTGCTGATGCACTGCAAGTCAGTGAATCCTCGGTCAAACGCTGGTGCGATCGCGGCACCATTCCGACCATTCGCACCGTTGGCGGCCATCGGCGTATCGCACTGGATGGGCTGCAAACCTTCCTGACTCAGGCCGATCGTGCGTTGGTCAATCCGGACGTACTCGGGCTGCCCGCACTGTTGTCATGCCGAAAATCAGAGATTTCCGGAGCCGAGACCGATTATCAACGTCATTTCCGCAGCGCCATGGCGGTCGGTGATGAACCAACATGTCGCAAAATCCTCCAAAACCAGATCGAACATCGCCAGAGTGAGCGGGGGCAAACCCGTGCCGAAATCGCCGAATTACTGATCGCCGACGCGATGCACGGACTCGGCGAAGCGTGGTGCAGCAACGAATTGGACGTCTACCAAGAGCGGCGAGCTTGTGGGATTGCCCATCAGTTGATCAGCGAATTGACCGCAACCTTGCCGCCGCCAAAATCGACCGCCCTCACCGCAGTGGGTGGCGCCCCCGAAGGCGATCACTATCAATTGCCGATGATGTTGGTTCAGTTGGCGCTCCGCGAAATGGGCTGGAATTCGGTTTGCCTGGGCAACCATTTGCCGCTGCAAAGCTTCGTTCAGGCTGCCCATGATTATCAAACCGATCTGGTTTGGCTGAGTGTTTCCGCGATGGCGGATGCCGCTGCATTTATTGCCCAGGAAACCAAACTGGCTGCCGATCTCGGCGAGCACATTCCGCTGTTGGTGGGTGGCCGAGCGCTCTGTGATGACATTCGGCCACGGTTACGCTATACCGCACATTGCGATAACTTGCGTCAATTCGTCGAATTGGTGGCAATGATGCAATTAAGTCTTCGACGCTAAAAATCCGAACGCGATGCAGAGTAAACGCGATGCCAAGTGAGAGTGAGCGGCCCCAAGATTCCGATGCGGATTTTCCCAGTAGAGATCGCGAACAAGGGCCGCGTGAACAAGGGTCGCGTGACCAAGGGCCGGAGGTGTGCGAAACGTCCCAATCGCCAGAGATCATCGATCCTGCCACAACAACTCCAGAATTACTGACTCCCGACGTGATTCCCGTTGCCCGTGTTGTGGCCTCGGCACGCCAGCGGTTGTATGCTCGGACAGTGTTTTACCCAACCTTGGCTTGGAATTTCACGCTCGGACGAATCCTGCGAGTACGTCGTTGGTGGGATTACATCGACCCAAGTGTGATCGTCGGTGCTTATCCATTTGCGCGTGATGTCGCTGGCTTATCAGTCGAAGGAGTCCGCGGAGTCGTGAATACCTGCGAAGAATATCCGGGACCGCTGAAGGCTTACGAAGCGTTTGGGATCGAGCAGTTCCACATGCCGACGACCGATTTCACGCACCCTCTGTTTGAGGATGTTTGCAATGCGGTCGAGTTTGTCCAACGGCATGTCGAGGATCAGGGGAAGGTTTATATCCACTGCAAAGCCGGTCGTGCACGAAGCGCAACTGTGGCGATTTGTTGGTTGATCAAACATCGAGGTTTATCGATCACCGAGGCCCAGGCGGTACTATTGGCCGCACGTCCTCATATCAATCCGCGATTGGGACAGCGCCCCGTCGTTCAAGAGTTTGCCGAACGCTGGGGCGCGAAATAGATCCTATCCGCAAATGCACGCCTGCGAGCCCAATGGCTAACAGAGCCATTTGACAAATAAAAAGGTTTTGACGCGTACCTGCGTAGATCAGAACGTGGTCCACCGCCTGGCCAGGATCGCTACCTCAAAAGCAAATCGTTTCCTGAGGCGTCGGCAAGTGCTTTGTCTTTCTCTCGGGATCTCAGGGCGACTTGGGTGCGGTGAGGATACAGCCTCGCACGTCACTGATAGCCGATCGCCAAAGCTGTTCGAACTCGGCGTAGGTCACGCTGCGGAGACCGGGCGCAGCAATGAAGGGGTCAACGATCGATATCAGCTGGCGGTTTGGATCAAGTCCGTTGATGACCACCGTGTGACCTTCTGGTGGTACAAAAGTATCAACGAGCACCGGTCGGCCTTCGCGAAGTGACTTTTCGATGACTGCCAAGCCCTCCGCAAAGCCGCTGGCATCCGTCTTGAAATGCTGCCTCGTCCAAACGACTCCCAGCTTCTCTAAGCCACCAACCAAGTCTTTAAAATACGTACCGGGAAAATCCGGGTCCGTTGCAACCGAGTTTGCAAGTTGCTTGATCTGTTGCGGCGGAACCCGCATCCCGTATCGCAATAATACCATTGATGCACTCGTGGGCGCACAGAGCCGTTCGGCCTGCCGCACGTGTACCAATGGCAGGAAAACAAAGTTCCGTTCCCCGCTGCTGGAATTGCCAACATTCCTCCCCTTAGCCTGCATCTTGGAATTCGCGACCGACGCGTCACTTGGCTGTGCATCAACTTTTTCAACGATCCAATCATGCGTGAAAACAGTGTCGTCAAACGCTCCTTTGCCGCGAAACCAATACTTTGGCATTTGCACGAAGCCCATGGGCTTGACACCCCAAAGGTCTGTGTCGATGAACACTTGTTGGTCAAAGTGAAACGTCACAAAGTTGCCCGCCTGGCTTCCAAAGAACTTGACCTTGTTGGGCGTGTTGTCGTGGAGCACAGCCGAAGCGGCATCGACGGGGATCCAGCCAATGCCTTTCGCAAAGAATTCCGCGATCACATGGAAGGCTTGGTCGCGATCTCCGCCGATGCTGGATGCTGGACCGGCCGATTTGGCCCAGCGTCCGACGAGCGTTCGAGCCGGAATCGCTTCGCTACGCATCACGGTGGTGAACAGAATCGACAATCCACCACAGTCGGTTTTGTTGAGCTGGCAAAGATTGGTCGCCGTACGGTCTTGGCGGAATTCGTAGTGGTACGAGTAGTCAGTGGCGATGGTCTGAAAGACGCGGTGAGCAAAGTCAAATTCGCTTTCCCGTTTTTCACGAACGAAACCATGCTGCTCTTTCCATCCTTTGAATTCTTTGGATTCGTAGTCAAAGTAACGATTTGGAACCAGATAGCGATCTCGTTCCGTCGGCGAGAGGTCTTCCACATTCGCACGACGTCGACCGCGAGGTTGCAGTTTCCGTGAATAGAGTTGGACCGTGATCGCTGACTCATAAGATGATGTGGAAGGCTTCTCCGGCACGGTGACCTTGACCTTGGATCGAAGCAGCGGACGTTTATCGGGCGATTGATCCACAATCTCGATCGCGTCCAGACTCGTCGTCTGATCGATGATCTGTTGCCCGTCAAAGCTTGGTGCTTGCGGAACAACCACGACCCACGTATCCACAGCCATCGACGGCGCGGTCAACGTTGCCTTTAACTTGCCGACGATGCGTTGGGACTCATCGCGGACGATTTCGAGCTGAGGATTTGCCGCCCCCTTGATCTGAGGTAGCGAAGCCAGTGCAGTTTGTTGCCCAGCAGTGAACTCTGTCGAACCGTCACCCGCACTATCCTGTGCCTCAGCATATCCCAATAGCACACCCGCCAAGAACAATGCTGCCGTCGCGATCCGCCTCATTTGTTACCTCAAGTGATCTTGATAAACAGATTGTTCCAATACGCTTTTAGTCGCGTCATCGAGCGACTCCGAGGCATCAGCTTATGTTCTGGCGCATTGGAAATCAAACGGCAATACGACTCATTCGATTACATGCAGCGTGACAAAGGTCTCGGCGTAAGCCCGAATATTGATCGCTGAAGGTTGCTTCCGAGCGTATAACGCGTCTTGGTCGCTCGTTTTGAGCTAACAGACAAAACGCGTCCAGCCAGCCCTTGAGAAAGGGCCCATGAGAAAGACGCCACGAAAAAAGGGCTCACCGAATGTTACGGCGAACCCTTTTGAGATGCAACGACTTGCAGGGAAAACGAGTGTGACCGAGTGGACTCGATTCTCCACCGGATCAGCTCTCGCTAGATCTTCAACGCAAAAAATTTAGCTTTAGCTTTGGTGTCCCGATTCGATCTGGCCTTCCTTGATCACGATCGAGATCCCGTCACGGACTTGCAAGGCTTCGTCTTCGCCCTGGTGATCCACGCCGGCCTTATTGGTGATTCGCACGTTTTCACCGATGCGGCAATTTTTGTCGAGGATCGTTCCCTCGATGACACTGCCGTTTCCAATCCCCATCGGCAATACACCGTCGGGAAGTTGGGTCTTTTCGCATTCGATATCATCCGCCCCCATCACCACCGAGTCCTTGATCGTGACGTTGTCGCCGATCACGGTCCGCAACCCGATCACGCTGTTTTTGATCGTGACATTGTCGCCAATCCGGCACCCGTCGGCGATCAAGCTCGACTCGATATTCACATCGCCCATGATGGTCGGAGGCAAAAAGCGAGGACGACTATAAATCGGCGCCTTGGGATCACGAAGTTCAAATGGAGGTGCCTTGCCGGTGAGCGACAAGTTTGCCTCGTAAAACGCACGGATCGTTCCGATGTCTTCCCAATATCCGTCAAACAGATGCACCTGGACTTTGTGCGACTTCAGCGACTGCGGAAAAATGCCTTTGCCAAAGTCTTCGTGCGACGATTCGTTCAGCAGATCGACCATCACGGACTTGTTGAAAATGTACAATCCCATGCTGGCCAAACAGTCTCGACCGTGACTCTCGACACCACGAGCGTCAATCCAGGCGGGGTCCATGCGAACGGTCGCCAGTTCTTCTTCGGTTTGCGGCTTTTCAACAAACCCGGTCACGCGACCGGTGTCATTGACCTGCATAATCCCCAAGGACGAGGCATCGTCTCGCGAGACCGGGATCCCTGCGATCGTGGCATCTGCTCCTGATTCGATATGAGTCCGCAGCATGTCGCGGAAATCCATTCGGTACAGTTGGTCGCCCGAAAGAATCAGAACGTGCTCAATCCAGTCCTCTTCGAGATGGACCAAATTTTTTCGCACGGCGTCGGCGGTGCCTTGGTACCAATCCGTTGACTCGTCCACGGTTTGCTGAGCGGCAAGCAGCTCAACAAATCCACCACTGAAATGATCAAAGTGATAAGTCTGCCGCAGGTGACGGTGCAAACTTTCCGACAGAAATTGTGTGAGCACGTAGCAGCGGTTCAATCCGCTGTTGATACAGTTGCTGATCGGGATGTCGATCAAACGGTACTTGGCGGCCAACGGGACAGCGGGTTTCGCGCGAATCTTTGTTAGCGGAAACAATCGAGTTCCGCGACCGCCACCAAGAATCAGAGCAATCGTATTTTTTAGGTCCATGACAAGTCTCGTAGTTAATCCAAGAAAGAAAAGCTGCTAATTCGTAGGTTATGTGTTGCACCCTAACACAATGCGTAACACATTCCCGATTCCAAAGAGAGAATCGAATCCGTAGCGGTACCCGTTTTTTAACCTGCCCCAATGCGGGCGCGAAGTGTTATTCATGGTGGGTTTACCAATACTTCTCAAAACGAATCGATCCTGGTCCGTGATAATCGTGAGCGTCTTGAAAACCGGCATGTTTTAACAGCGGAATCATTCCTGGATCGACCGGCGGTTCCGTCCCAGGCGGCACGTAGCCAATCATGGCTGGATTACCACACAGAAAAACATGCGTCCGTTTTGGGTCCAAGGGATCGCCCACAAGCTCCGCCAGCCGGCCCGACACAAACAGTTCTTGGATGTATTGTTTGCCGACGTAGCGAGGATGATGCGGATCGAGGTTCTCGGGATCTCGCGTTGTCACCGGCAAGTAACAATAATTCGCGAACGAATCCATCAGTCGAGCGTGCTGCTGGGTATAGGCGAGATCTTTGCGATGCCGCACACAGGTCACGTTCACAATCCGTCCGCGATGATTGTTGACTAACAATTCCGTCGCCATCGCGTTATGAGGTGCCTCGCCCGTGCCGGTGCCGAGCAGCAAAATCGTTTCGTGCGGATGAATCTCAGGCCCGAGTGTGTAATGCCCCACAATTCGTTTTCCGATTAACAATCGGTCGCCGACTTGTTGGCGAAACAATCGCGGCGTCAACGCCGGAGGCCCTTTGTCAGACGAGTCAGCCTTGCGGACTAACGTGACATAGAACTCGAGGTAGTCGACGGAATTGACCGAGGCAAGATTGCCCAGCGGATCGAGCATCGGACACGAGATTGAGTAGGCCCGCTGGACCACTTTAGATTGTTTGCTAAATGGCAGCACCTCTCGCTGAGTCCCTTCGAGCCGAGGTTCCCAATTGCCCAACCCGAGGGTGACGTATTGTCCAGGCTCGAAATTGGGGAACGGTTTATCAGGGCGGATTCGAAACCGACTCAGGTCAGAGTGAGAGTCAATCCTTTCGATGATCGTCGCGTTGTAATACTTTTCCTGCAATTTACGGATTTGCTCGGCTGTCAGGGGTCCCGAGTCAATCGTCTCACTCAATGCGAACTCTCCACCGTGAATATTGAGGGAATCACCCTAAATGGATATTAACGACTTAAATCGTGACATAAAGCCGTCAGGCGTCCAATATAATGGTTCTTTATGGGCCGAGTCTCGATAACTTGCCTTCAAATCCCGTTGCAAACCGAATATTTTTCTATGGGATAGTTTTTGTTGACCGTTTCCTTGGCGTTTTAATAGTTGAGCGTACTATGCAATTGACAAAATTGCGAATTCCGACCTTCCGTACTCTATCGGTGGATGCGTCCCTTTCCCGCGTCACATCGACGTCCCTTTGCACTCGCGTGCTTTTGCCGCTCTTGGCGGTTTTGTCTGCGTTGCATTTTTCGCCGAGCCAAGCTCAAGCCGAAAAGTGGACCGGATTGCGTGGCGACCACAGTGTCGAGGCAGACCTGTTAGGAATCTGGGAAGGCAACGCAATCTTAAAATTGACCGATGGCCGACGCGTTTCGGTGCCGTTGATCAACTTGATTAGCGACAGTCGAATTCGGGCGAACAAAGTGAACGAAACGATCCAGACGCATCGCGCCCAACTGGTCAGCGAACTGAAGTCCCAAGCGGCAGAAGCGGCCGCACCGGCACCGACTCCGCTTCCGCAACCTGCTGCGGCTCCGGATTATCGCCCTTTAGCCAACAAGGCGACTGCGATCGAAACGCTTCAGCACATTAGCGATCAATCCGCATCGGGGCATTTGTTGTTAGCCTACTTTGATTCGTTGCCGCCCAAATATCGCGCCGATATTGATGGGATCGTCAAAGCCGGAACGCCTCAATTGGATGCCGCTCGTTTCGATGCCACCGTCGGTCCGCTGTATAAAATCTCGGACCTCATCATCACGCATCAAACATGGATTTTTAACCATCCACGAATGTTAATGCTGGATGGATCGACGCGAGAAACATTGCAGACGCTCGTGCTCGGCGCTGCCGGAGCCGTCCGGGCAACGCTGGATCCCGAGGCTCTCCGTTCCGAAAAACTCGAGTCCATGCAACTGCGAGATTGGCTGGTCGAGCGAGACCAGGCCGTTGCCCCTCATCTGTACGCACTCAACAGCGTGATGTCGCCTACGTCCCCCGTGTTTGAAGAGTACGACGAGAGCAAGCAAAACCAATACGGGGAATACGACTCGAGCTCGGAATATGGCTCCGAGATGTCCGATGAAGAATACGGCCCTCCGGATTCGTCAACCGAGCCGGCCCCCAAACCGGCTGTAGCGGAAAAAGCCAAACCTGAATCGGATGATGTGAAAATCAAGGTCACTCAAAATGGTCGATCCGTCATCGTGGATATGGTCCGAGTGGACGATTATTGGATTCCAAAATCGTTGGCCGAAAATTGGAAAGAAAATGTGGCGTCGACAAAAGAAAAAGTCGCCGCCTCGGGATTGTTGACGTTGGTCGATCATCCGGCGATCACCGCAGTGGGATCGATGCTGCAGCCAACCATCGATACACTTTCCGCTGCGACCAATGCCGAAGAATTCCACCAACGAATGGAATCTGTTTTCCAGCAGGCTCAGACATTCACTTCAGTTTTGGGAGGCGTGGCTGGAAATTCCTCTGGGTTTTCCAATCCATGGCAACCGGCTAAATCATCAAGTAGTCAGCGTGGCAGTGGCGCCGATGGTTACTCGGATGAGATGCAATACGAGTCCATGGAGCCGTAAGTCGCTGTGATCCTAGTTACTCTCGATCGGAATCCTCCCAGGCGTGTCTGAAGAAACTGAATTAGCCGTTGCAATTGTGGGTGGCGGTTTGTCAGGCCTCGCCACGGCAGCCCATCTGCATCTGAAAAATCCCGATCGAAAGCTTGTGCTACTCGAGGCATCCAACCGTGTCGGTGGTGTAATTCGCACCGAGACGATTGACGACTTTGTTCTCGATCATGGCGCCGACATGTTCTCGCTGAATCCTCCGGCAGCAATCGATTTGTGTCGCAAGCTGGGGGTGGAAGATCGATTGATCCTGCCCAATAAAACGGGCCGCGGCGCGATGATTGTTCGTCGTGGAAAATTGAAGCCCTTGCCTGACGGTTTCGTCTTGATGCGTGCCACCAAGATGTTCCCGATGCTGACGACGGGGCTGCTGTCGCTGCGTGGCAAGTTGCGAATGTTCGCCGAAGCACGTGTGCCCCAGCGAACCAGCAATGAAGACGAAAGCGTGGCCAGTTTTGTCCGTCGTCGACTCGGCAACGAAGTGCTGCAGCAAATCGTTGGCCCGTTGGTCGCTGGAATTTACACGGCCGATGTCGAAACGCTCAGCATGAATGCGACCATGAAAGCGTTCGTCGACATGGAGCGTGAATATGGATCGTTGACTCGGGCCACCTTGGCGCGTCGTCGATCAGGTCAAGATTCCGTCGAACGCAGCAGTGCCGGGGCACGCTACGAACAATTCCGTGCTTTTCCAGGCGGAATGATGGAGCTGACCAAACTGCTCAGTGAATCGCTGCCGGTTGGAACGGTTCGCTTGCAATGTGGTGTCCAGTCGATCCAACGGCTCGATGATCATTGGCTTGTTCGCGACACCGAGGGCGGTTCGGGTCTGTACCGCAACGTTGTCATCGCAACTCCACCGCGTGTCAGTTCGCAGTTGCTGCTGAAAATCGCTCCCGCAGCTTCCGCAGAGCTTTCGTCAATCAAGTCGTCTTCCACCGCGATTGTTGTGATGGTGGTTCGTCGCGATGACATTGGCGAAAAACGCCGGATGTTCGGCTTCGTTGTCCCCCCGATCGAACAACGGAAGATATTAGCTGCCAGCTTCGCCAGCGAAAAATTCGCTGGGCGTGCACCTGACGATCACGTCATCGTACGAGTTTTCATCGGAGGGACGCTGCAGCCTGAGTTGCTAGAAAACGACGATGAAACGTTGGTCGAGATCGCACGCAGCGAGCTGGCGGATTTGATTGGACTCCGCAGCACGCCACTTCTCAGTCGCGTCGTTCGCTGGAACAACGCAATGCCTCAATACACGGTCGGGCATGTCGAGCGTGTGAGGCGGATCCGCGATTCCGTCGCCAGTGCCCCTGGAATTCATTTGATCAGCAACGCGCTGGACGGGGTTGGGATCGCTCCGGTGATCGCATCGGCCGAAAAACTAGCCAGCAAGATCAGCTAAAAAAGTGCTATACACGCTCTCCGGTAGCGAATGTCGCGAAGACTTTCGTTTTCTGGGATGACCGAAAGTCTTGACGGCTTGTTGATTTAATCGAAATGCAA